>JANPNT010000278.1:0-4766 GCA_031427655.1 Burkholderiales bacterium | reverse complement strand
GTCGAGCGCGCCCATCCACGGCCCCATTTTTTCTTCTTCGGTGCCGGGCAAGAAGCCGATGTCTTCGCCCACCGGCACGGTCACGCGGGTGACGATGATTTCGGTGTAGCGGCGGTCGTCCATGACCTGCGCCAAACCGGCCGCCAAAGTCATCAGCGTTTTGCCAGTGCCTGCGGTGCCGGTGAGGGTGATGAAGTCGCAGTCGGGGTCCATCAACAAGTTGAGCGCAAAGTTCTGTTCGCGGTTGCGCGCGGTCACGCCCCACACTGCGTTTTTGACGTGCGTGTATTCGCGCAGGGTGCGCAGCACAGCGGTTTTGCCGGTGATCTCGGTCACCTTGGCGTGCAGTGGTGCAGTGCCGGGTTCTTCAAGGTAGACAAACTGGTTGATGAGCAGGTTGGGCACCACCGGGCCGCTGATGCGGTAGTAGGTGATGCCCGCTTGGCTCCAGCTTTCCATGGTCTTGCCGTGGCGGTCCCAAAAGTCGGCTTGCAGGGCTTGCACACCGGTGTAAAGCAGGTCGCCGTCTTCCAGAGTTTTGTCGTTGAAATAGTCTTCAGCGGGCAAGCCCATGGCACGCGCTTTGATGCGCATGTTGATGTCTTTGGACACCAGCACCACGTCGCGCCCGGCGTGTTGGCCGCCCGCTTGCCCAACGATTTGTTCGCGCAGCGCTTTGACCACGCCCAAGATCTGGTTGTCCGCCTTGCCCTGCGGCAAACCTGCCGGCAAGGTGACGTTGACCAAGTTGGTTTGGAAGTACAACTTTCCGCCTGCTTCGCGGTGGCCGGTGCGTGCCAGAGGCAAGCCTTCGGTCATGCCGTTGGCGTCGCGCGCAGCCAAATTGGCGGCCAGGGCGTCGAGGTCACGGCTGACTTGGCGTGCGTTGCGCGACACCTCGGTCATGCCCTTCTTGTGGTCGTCCAATTCCTCCAGCGTGATCATGGGCAAGTAGACGTCGTGTTCCTCAAAGCGGAACAGGCTCATCGGGTCGTGCATGAGCACGTTGGTGTCCAGCACGAACAGCTTGGCCGGGCCAGTGCCTCGCGGTGTGCGCGAGCGCGGCGCAGCCGCTGGGGTGGCTGCGGCAGGGCGCGGCGTGCTGACGGTTTTGGCTAGAGCACGCGCCGGTGTGGGCGCTGCGGCTGGTGCCGCTTCGCGGGCGTCGTCGCGCAACTCCAGCACTGCCGGCGAGGCGGGTTCATTGGCGCTGCGTGGTTTGGCGGATCGCTTGCCGGCTTGAGGAGCGGCTTGGGTTTCGAAGTCGCCGAGTTTGAGCAGGCTGGCGCGTTGGGTGGGTGGCTTGGGCAGTGGCATGGGAGGTGGGAGTCCGGTCGCAGATCAACGAAGGTCAAAAACGAAAAAGCCGCGCAGACGGTGGCGCGGCTTTGTGTGAGGAGGGCGTTTCGCGGGGGAAAGGCATGCGCTCATTATGCATATCCTGCGTGTTGCAAGTCGTGAACCGGAGTGCCGGGGAAAGCGCCATCAATCGGGCTCAACCGAGGCGCTCCAGCGGTTCCAGTCGGCCAGGTCGCGGCGGTTGCGCTTGGTGGGGCGGCCTTGCGAAATGGTCAGCGAAGGCTCGGCAGCGTTGCGCGCCTGCATGGCGGCTTTTTCGCGCTGCGCGATGCTGTCTGGCGTTTCTTCATACAGCGCTTGCGCAACTGGGGCGGGACCGCGCAGATGGCTCAAGCCTTTGACCACCACGGTGCGCTGCACCAGCGCCTGGCGCAGTTCGATGCGATCACTCAAGCGCACCTCGCGCGAGGCCTTGGCGGCTTGGCCGTTGACTTGCACGCGGCCCTTGTTCACTTCCTCGGTGGCCAGGCTGCGTGTCTTGAAAAAGCGCGCCACCCACAGCCATTTGTCGAGGCGCACTTTGTCGTTCGTGGTCAGGTCAATCATTGCTTCGAATTGTGGGCCAAAGGCAAGAACACGACGGCATCAAGGCCACACACCTCGTGCTTTTGCAGTCGATTCAAAAGCGCAATGCGACCGCCCAGCGAGGTGACGATTTCATGGCAAATGGCGAGGCCCAAGCCGGAACCTGACGTTGCGCGGGGCGCGGTGGTCACCACCGTTTCGGCGCTCGAAAAAGCTTGAAACAAACGTTGCCGCATTTCCGTTGAAATGCCAGGCCCGTCGTCGGCAATCAACAGTTTTGCCTCAGTGCCTTCGCGCAACAAAGTCACCACCAAGTGGCTACCGTCAGGCGTGTTCTTGATGGCGTTGTGCAGCAAGTTGCGGGTGAGTTCGCGCAGCGCCCACTCAAAACTGCGCACCTCCAGCGGCACCACGTCCATCGCAAACACCAAGCGGTGGTCGGTGATGAGGGGCGACAAATCCAGCGCCACCGCGCGCACCACGCCAGCCCAATCGACCACCGGCGTGTCGGTTTGTTGGCGCAGTTGTTCCACCTTCGCCAGGGCCAGCATTTGGTTGGCCAGCTCGGTGGCGCGCTGCACGGTGTGTTCAATTTCATGCAGCGCTTGGAGCGGTTCCACATCGCCGCGCAAAGCAGACTGCACCTGGACTTTCAACACTGCCAAGGGCGTGCGAAGTTGGTGCGAGGTGTCGCGCACAAAACGCTTTTGGTGGGCCAGCAAATTGCCCAGGCGCGCCATCACTTGGTTGGTGGCCAGCACCAAGGGTTGCAGTTCGCGCGGTGCCTGCGCCAGCGCAATCGGTTCGAAATTGTTTTCACCGCGTTGGTTCAAATGCTCACTCAGCGCACGCACCGGTTGGGTGGCGCGCTGCACGGCCCACACCACCACGGCGGCAATTACCAACAGCAGCAAGGCCTCGCGCCACAGGGTGTTGATCAGAATTTGGCGCGCCAGCGTTTGCCGCAGTTCCAAGGTTTCGGCCACCTGAATGGTCGCCATGCCTTGGCCGTTGACGCCCGCCACCGGTTGCAGCAACACCGCCACGCGCACTGCTTCGCCGCGATAGCTGTCGTCGTAAAAATCAACCAGCGCGGCGTACAAACCTTTGTCGGGCAGTTTGCCTTTGTAGGCTGGCAGCTCGGCGTAACCCGACACCATTTCGCCTTGAAATCCCGTCACTTTGTAATACATGCGGCTGCGGTTGTCGGCCTCAAACGGTTCCAGCGCGGCGTACAGCAAATTCGCGCTGAGCTGGGCGCTGTCGCCCTGGCCGCTGACGTCAAGCAGCTCGCCGATGGACTTGGCCGATGCCAGCAAGGTGCGGTCGTAAGCGGTGTCGGCCGCGCTGAGTGCTTGGCGGTAAACCAGCGCGGCGTTGATCGCGATGAAGGCCAACACCGGCAGCAAGATGCCCACCAGCAACTGCGTGCGCATGGGCCAGGCACCCGGACCGGGTCGCGTCGGGGAAGTCAAGACTGGGCTCGCAGCAAGTAGCCCAAGCCGCGCAATGTCACCAGTTCAGTCCCGGTATGGGCCAAGCGTTTGCGCAGGCGATAAGCCACCACTTCGATGGCTTCAACTTGCACCTCGGTTTGGCCTGGGAACACGCATTCGAACAAGCGTTCTTTGGTCACGGCGCGGCCTGCTTGCGCCAGCACTGCGCGAAGCAGCGCGGCCTCGCGCGGAGGCAGTTCCATGGGGATGGCGTTGAAGCACACCGCGCCGCTGGCGCTGTCTTCGCGCAGGCCGCAAAACGCGGGTGTGGACATGTGAAGCAACGCGTCGCGTTCCGAGGCGGGCAGCGCGCGTCGGGCGAGGGCGCGGATGCGTGCCTCCAGCTCGTCCAGTTCAAACGGTTTGGGCAAGTAATCGTCGGCCCCGGCGTTCAAACCCAGTATGCGATCGCCTACCGTGCCGCGCGCCGTGAGTATCAGCACCGGCGCGCTCAAGCCTTCGGCGCGAGCGGCCGCCAGCACTTGCAAGCCGTCCATGCCGGGCAGGCTGAGGTCGAGCACCACCACGTCGGGCAAACTGGCGCGCCAGCGGTCGAGCGCGCGCGTGCCGTCGGCGCACACCTGCACTTGCATGCCGCGCCGCTCAAAGCTGCGCTGCAAAGTGGTTTGCATGGCGAGGTTGTCTTCAATCAGCAGCAGCTTCATCAAACCTGACCGTAACCCAAGCGGATGGCGTGTCCTTTGTTCGGACGGTGATCTTGGGTTGGATGCAAAAAGCGACCCCATCGAGCCCCCTAAAGAGGATGTCGATGTAAAGCGGTTAGACCCGTTGCGCTGGTTTGAGCAATGAATTTGACGCCCAGCGCACGAGCAACTTTGACAACAGTTTCGAAACGTGGCTTCGCGCCCGGCGCAAGCACTTTGTACAGACTTTCTCGACTAAGACCCGCATCTTTGGCCACCTGCGCCATGCCCTTGGCCCTTGCCACATCGCTAAACGCGAGCAGCAGGATCTGCTGCTTGCACGGCTCTGACATCACTGTTGAGACGCTCAACATTTGAGATGAGGGGTGTCCAAAAAGCGCAGCCTTTTTGGCACCGCTCTACGAGCGACGCTGTGAGTTTGGGTTGCATGCAGGACGGAGCCATGAGGGAATTTGGGTTAAGTGCAAGTCTTGACCTGGCAAAGCGCTTGGCTATTTGCGGGCGGCGGCTTCGCTGTTTTGAAAGTGAACACGATCTGACGAGGGGTTGGCATCTGCATGCAAAGCTTCGCGTGGGCGTTTCTTGCCGCGGCTCCCGGTGTTTGGTGCGAAGACGCGGCGTGGTCTTGACCTGAACGTCGGTTTGTCCTACCTGACCAGCGCTCGACGTCAAGAACCATCAAGGGCTCATCACTAAAGGAACCTCAAATGACCGATCCACG
>JANPNT010000277.1:0-2090 GCA_031427655.1 Burkholderiales bacterium | reverse complement strand
GCAGCCACCGATGTCGGTCCACTTGGTACCGTCGGCAAGCGTTTGTTCAACGCGCTCAGCGCGCCAGCAACCCAGCAGTTGCGGGTCGGGTGGCTCAGCTTCATTGTCAGCCGCGATGGACCCCCAACGGCCATCAGGCTGAGCACTGCTGTGAGCATGTTTGACACGCTCTTCATCTACCCCTCACCTTTGATTACGCACCCACGATCAACGCCTGCTGAACCTGCCATTTCACGCCCGCGTCGCTTGGCGCTGCCCGCAGTGACATGTCTACCAAGGCGCGCTCCTCATTCGACAAGCCTCTGTACAAAAAATCACGCGCGTTGCTGGCATCGCCTGCTACAAACAATTGCGTGGTCAGTTCGCCGAATGAGGCGTGTCGCAACTTGACGTGGATGTGCGGCGCGCGCCCGGGGTAGGGCGCAGGTCGGATGGTGCGAAAGCGGTAAGCGCCCTGGGCGTTGGTTTTGCTGCTGCCGAAGCCCTGAAACGCGGTATCGACCTGGCTGCCTGCACCGCCTGGATGGCGGTAGCTGCCGAACACATCGCATTGCCAAATTTCGACCGTTGCGCCGTCGACGATGCGGCCGTTTGTATCGCTGACCACGCCGAACAGGTCGAGCAGTTCACCGCTCGCGCGGGCGTCCGATGCCTCGCCGCTGTGGCCTCGCACGATCGTCAGGTCGGCGTCCCAATCGAGGCTGCGCGCGCGGTAACTCAGAGGTGGGTAAAACGGGCCCTCAGCGACAGCGGGCAGGGTGCGGCGCGAGGATGCGAGTGCAGGGAATGTCAAACTGGCGGCCAAACCTGCGGCCACAGCTGCAGCCATGCCGGTGGCGGTCTTCAAGACCTGACGGCGGCGGGTGTTGATGAGAGCGGTTTCCATTCGGCTGCAATGTATCGTCATCACAAAGCCCGCGTTGCGGGCAGCCTCTTAAAAACATGATGGCCGCAGCGGCGCTGCCGCGCTTCTCATTGGTTTGCAACTCGCGCTCGGCGCTTCAGCAAATACAGAAGCGGCCCGATTGATCCCAAAGCCAGCGTGGCAATCAGCCAAGGCCAGGTGCGGCGGCCTGGTGGCCTGCGCGTCACGCCACATCCACACGATGAACAGCATCAACGCGATGACCAAGTCGGCAAACACCTGCGCGCCGCCTAAACTTTTCACGTACCAAGTCACGATGCCCAACCGGCCGCCGCGCTCCACAGCAAATCGTCAGCCTGACTGCATCAGGTCGAGGGCCGCCAATCTGATCTGCCGCTCTCGATGCAAGCCTGATCGTTGGCCGGCCCTGATTGGTCATGCCGGCGCGGTTGCCGAGGTGCGCCTCAAGGTGGATGCGGATCGCCCGTTCGACTCAGCATCCGGGATAGATGCTGCCGATTTCGGCGATGTCGTCCGCGTCGGGGCACGGGGCGCCACGCCAAACTCTAGGGATCGCGAACGGGTCTGCACTGTCAGAGGAAGCGGCTAGACCGTTGAAGCGTTGACGGTCGTTGGTCAGCGATTTGCATAGGGCTTTCCCCCGCATTCGAGCGCCGGGACGCAACTTAAAACTTTCCGTAAGCAAGCGACACATTCGACGCCGAAGAGCCATGGACCGCATTCGGCGGTGGGCTTGTAACTGAGCCGACAGCAAGCCAACGTGCGCTGCGTGTTGTGCTGCTGACCTGTTTCGACGTCGAAGGCGTTTTGCACCGGATCGACGTGTTGGCAAGCCGTGCAAAGCAGGCTCGGGCTCAGGCGGAACGGGACAGATTTCTGCAGGCAGTGGGGGCCTGTGACACCACATCGTCTCCAGGCCCAGGGACTGGAGGGATTCAAGCGATCCGCAGGGCAACTGCGGAAGAGAACCGTCTGGCCAAAGTGCCAGGCACACATGGAGCAAGCAGCATGGCAACAACAGAAACGCTGAACAACGTGCGGGAGCGATGCCGCGCGATGACCCCCGAAGAGAAGAAGGTGATCATGGCCTCTTCGGCGGGCACCATTTTCGAGTGGTACGACTTCTACCTCTACGGCGCGCTGGCCGCGATCATCGGGGCGCAGTTCTTCACTGCCTTTCCTGAGAACACACGCAACGTGTTCG
>JANPNT010000276.1:0-7283 GCA_031427655.1 Burkholderiales bacterium | reverse complement strand
GATCATTTCAAGCTTCCTTCTGTCTTGGTCAGCGCCTTCTTCATGAAGAACCGCAAGTGGCCTTTGGGGTAATCGGGCAGTTCGCCGAAGCACGCATAGCCGATGCGCTCATAGAAGCCGCGCGCTTGAAACTCGAAGGTGTCCAGCCACGCGTTGTGGCAGCCGCGCTGCACCGCCTCTTGTTCGGCCAGCCGCATGATTTCGCTGCCCACACCGCGCCCGCGAAGGCCGGCAGGCACCACCAGCAACTGCGTGAATAGCCACTCGTAGCCGGTGTGGCCCCACAGCCCACCGAGCACCGTGCCGTCGATGTCGGTGATGGCAATCGCCATCGGTCGGCCCATGCTGGGGCCGGCTTGACTTGCGTTGTATTCGACCAGCGGCGCGAGGATCAATTGGCGCAGCGCATCGTCTGCCTCATCGGTGAGGGCCAGTTGGTATTGCATGCGGCTGAACTGTAGAGGGGTGAGACGACAGGGATTTGAAGTGGCGTGCGTCAAGCGTCAAGCTTCAAGCGTCAAGCAACGCCGACGTGTCAGATCATGGCTCAGCGCTGGCCGACTTCCAGATCGTAGCCGCGCTCGACCCAGGCCTCGATGCCGCCGCCCAGGGGCCGCACCCGTTTGAAGCCCGCGCGCATCAGCTTTTTGGCGATCAGGGCTGCGCTGGCCTCGTTCGGGCATGCGCAATAGACGATGACGTCGCGCGTCACGTGGTCGAGCAAGTTGTGCGCTTTGAGGCTGTCGTCAAAGGCATGGCTGTCGATCCACAGGGCACCCGGAATGTGGCCGTCGCGCTGGCTGGCTTGCGAGCGCACGTCGACCACCAAGGGGCGCTCTCCACGCCCCATCATGTCGCTCAATTCCTCAACGCTGACCCGCGCCATGCGCAAGGCGCGGATCAGTTGGTAACGCTGCAGTGCTTTCAGCGCGATGTACAACACCAACATCGTGGCCAGCACCATCAGGCCCCAACGCCCGGCTTGGTTGAAGACCTCGATCACCTCGTTGACGGCATCGCGAAACAGCCAGCCCAGCAGCACCGCCACGGTGCTCCACAGAATCGCGCCGAGCGTGTCGAACAACACAAAGCTGCGCCAGCGGGTGCGCATCAAGCCGGCCATGCTGGTGGCGACCGTCGCGAAGCCCGGCACAAACTTGGCCACCAGCAGCGAAGGGGCACCCCAGCGTTGGTAGATGGACTCGGTCTGGCGCACGCAGGTGTCGGGCGACAAGGACAGCCGACACATCAAACGCAGCACCCTGCCACCGTAGCGTCCGCCAGCGACGTACCAGAAGGAGTCGGCGATCAGGCAAGCAGCCGTCGATACCGCGACGACTTGGAGCAAAGGGCTGTGGCTGCGCGCCGCCACCGCACCCACAACGATCAGCGTGGGGTAGGCCGGAACGGGCAGGCCCATTTGCAGCGCCAGCACGTTGGCAAAGACCAGCCAGAGGCCGTGGTGCTCGATCAGGTTCAGCAGTATTTGCATGGCGGCTTGATTCTGAACCTCTCGCTTTACCGTTTCGTGCGCGCTTCATCGGCCAGGCCTGTGGCACCAGGGCGAACGTCAGCCGACGGCGCGCACCAACGCCCCACTCACTCTGCGCAGCAGCCATTTGGGCGTGGCACGTCCGGCCACGACGCTGACGCGGTTCAGGGTGCCGGGCACGCAGACCACGTCGCCGCGCAGGCAGGCCTCGAATCCTTGGTGGGCCACGTCTTCGGCGCTGCCGACCAAAAAATCGGGCAGTTTGTTCAGCTGCGCGTTGCCTGCTTTGGCACCTTGCAACATGCCGGTGGCGGTGATGCCGGGGCACAGGGCGGTGAGGGTCACGCCTGTGCCTTTGCATTCTTCTGACAGCGACTCCGTGAGCGACAACACATACGCTTTGGTGGCGGCGTAAGTGGCCAATGAGGGGACCGGTTGGAAGGCGGCGATGGACGCGACATTGAGCACTTTGCCTTGGCCGCGCGCCATCATCATGGGAACGAAGTGCGCCAGCATGGCGGTCAGGCCCGACACATTCAGGTCAATCATTTGTTGATGTCGCGCGGCCGCCATGTCGGCAAACGGGCCGTGCTCCAGAACACCGGCGCAATTGACCAACACATCGATGGGGCGACGCGCGCGCTGCATCGACAAGGCCAGTTTTTTCGCGGCATCGGGCAGTGACAAATCGGCCGCAGCCACATGAGTTTTGACGCCGTGCTCGGCGGTCAAGCTGGCTGCCAACGCTTTGAGTTTGTCGGCGCTGCGCGCCACCAGAACAATGTTGTACCCCGCGCTGGCAAAGCGCTTTGCGAAGGCTTCGCCTATGCCCGATGAAGCACCGGTGATGAGCGCGGTTTTCGCAGCCGCTGGCGGTTTGGTTTTGGATGCCATGCTGGACTCAGCTCGCAGCCGTCATGGCCGGAAACCACCACTTGCGCAAACCGCTGCGCTCGAACGGCCGCCATTGGCCTGGCGCTTGGGCCAAGCGGTCGGCCAATGCATACAGCGCGGTGGGGTTCACGCCCAGACCCGTGTGACTGGCGGTCACTTCGATGCTCTCGGTTTGCGCGCCTTCATGCTTTTCTTGCACGCTGCACTGCCACGCCACGATGCCGTCGCTGCGGCTGTAGATGCTCGTGGTGGGCACGGGCGGTGCTTGGCGCATGGCGTCGTGGTCGGCCTTCATGTGCTGCTGCCTGCGAGCCACAAACTGGTAAAGCCGCTTGGCGTTGGTGCCACCGCCAGCTTCACCCGCCAGACCGCTGCCGGTGACGCTGAACGGGCTGCCCAGGGTCACCACTTGACGCACATCCGCGGGTGCCAGTTTGGCCAATTCACGGGCATACACACCGCCCAAACTCCAGCCCACCAAGCTCACGCTGCGACCACTTTTTTGGGCCTCGTCTTGAATGCGCCGCAGTGCCTGGTCCATCACGTCTAGTTTGGGGCCGGTGTTGCGGCCCAAGCCCCAACCTTGCACGTTGTGCCCCAAGGATTTCAGCAAGCGGCGCATGGGCGCGGTGCTGACATCGCTGCCCATGAAGCCTGGGTAGACGATGACGCTGTGCCCATCGCCGCGCGGGGCGCGCAGCAGCCAGGGTGCTGCGGCGAAGCTGGCCGCAAATTCAAACGGGGCACGCAGCTCAAGTGCCATGCGGCGCCAGCCTGGGGCCTCTACTTCGGAATTGTTCGGGTCTTGCGCTGGATGGGTCATGTGGTCATTTCGTTCAAGCACTCCAAACGGACTGGGCTCAGTGTTTGCGACACTCTGCCACATGAACCTCATTTATGTCGCCGACCCCATGTGCTCTTGGTGCTACGGCTTTGGCAAGACTGTGTCGGAACTTTTGGCCGAGCCCGGCGACTTCAAGCCGCTGCAGTTGGCGCTGGTGATGGGCGGCCTGCGGCCCTTCACCACCGAGCCGCTGGCACCCGGCAAAGCCGACGAGATTTTTGGGCATTGGCACCATGTGGCGCAGGCCAGCGGCTTGCCCTTTTCGGCGGCACCGAACACTGCGCTGCACGAGAGCGGTTTTGTGTACGACACCGAGCCCGCCAGCCGCGCCACGGTGACCGTGCGGTCGATGTGGCCGCAGCACACCTGGGCTTATTTCAAAGCGGTGCAGGCCGCCTTTTATGCCGAAGGCAAAAACGTGACCCGACCCGAAGTGCTGGCCGATGTGGCCGAACAAGTGGGCTTGCCGCGCGCTGAATTTGCCGTGGCTTTTGCGTCGCAGGCCATGCGCGACGCCACGCTGCAGGACTTTGCCCAGTCGCAGCGCTGGGGCATCACCGGCTTCCCGGCAGTGATTGCCGCTAAAGGCGATGAGCTGCATTTGGTGTGCCGAGGTTATGCGTCGGTGGACACATTGCGCACCAATTTGGCAACTCTGATGAAGGGCTGAGTGGCCCGCCGTCACACGTGCCCGTGAATTGGTAAGTGAACGTTTTCAATGCACTCCTATGGCACCTGCGAATTTCTTGCCTGAAACCACGAACTAGGGGGTAGCGCCGCGCACCCAAAGGCGTACCTTCGCGCTTCCTTGCACAGCCGCGCTGATGCAAGCCTTGACGTAGTTCAGTCTTGCGAACAAGCAAAGCCGACGGCAAAGGGGTGGTCATGGCGGTCACATCAGACAAAGTGTTTTTGCGTTCGTTCCGGTGGCTGGGCGCGTCGGTGCAGTGGATGCAAGACAACATTCCCGACGTCGGCGTGGCACCGCTTCCAGCCTTTCCGTTGGGCACAAAATTGGGCGACGCCCTGCGCACCAAGCTGGGCTTGGAGTTGGACAAAACCGCCGCCACGGTGGATCCAAAAAACTTGCGTGCCAGCAACGCAGCCGCAGGCTCGTTGGCCGTGGCCACCATGGTCACCGGCGAAACCTTGGCGGCCCTGAAAACTCTGGGCGCGGTGTTGGACGATGTGGCAGCAGGCACGCTGTCGATCGACGATTTGTCGGCCGTCATCAAGCAGATTGACCGCATCGTCAACGCCGACCCCGGTAAACCGCCCAGCGCCTACTCGGTTGCCAAGCTGCTCTTGATATTGAGCGGCGATGTGGATGCCCCCGATGCAGACGCGCCCGCGCGGCGTTTGATCTACACGCTGCTCGGCAAGAACCCCGACGCGGTGGATGCGTCCACCGAAGCCAAAGTGCCAGAGATGCAAGCCGTGATGGGCTTGGCGATCATCGCGGTGGGCACCATCATCGACCGTGCCTTCCCCACACCCGGTGCTGCCGCCACGCGAGCCTTGCCGCGCGGCCTGGGCTTGGAGTTGCCCGACGTCAACAAGTCGCGCGAATTCGTGCTGGCGCACAACAACGACAACAGCAAGGCACTCAAGCTCAAACTCGGTTTTGAAGCAGAAAAACCGCCCACCGGCCCCGCGAAATTGTTCGCTGAAATCAATGCCAAGCTCGACACCTCCAGCTCCTTGAGCAGCGAATTTCAACTGGCCTTGGTTTCTGCCGGGAAGTTTGTGGTGGCCTTTGAGTTGCCTTCGATCATTCCCCTGCCCGCCGCATTGCCGAAGCCCGAATTCAGCGGCGCGGTGGACATCGGCTTGAAGTTTTCACGCAAAAGCACCGTCAAGCCTCTGGTGCTGGGCAAGGCCGATGGCACCCACTTTTCTATTGGCGAAATCTCGGGCGCCATCACCCTGAAAAACACCACGCCGCAGGTCGAATTCGATTTGAAGGACAGCAAGCTGGTGCTGCACATTGGCGACGACGCTTTGCTCAGCGCAGTGATTGGCGAAAAGATTGAAGTGGCATTGAACTTTGGCCTGATCGCCGATGTGGCCGGCGGCCTGCGCATGAAAGACGGCACGGGCCTGAAGGCCACCATCCCGCTGCAGAAAATTCCCAACAGCCCCGTGCAAATTCCCTTCCTCACCTTCGAGTTGAAGAAGGCCGATGGGCTCAATAAAATTGAGATGGAGTTGTCGGGCTCCTTCCAGGTTTCCATCGGCCCGTTCAGCGGCTCCATCGACCGCTTGGGCTCGCAGCTGACCCTGAAGAACATGCTGTCGGGCGTGCCTGACCAACTGTGGGGTTTGAAGCCACCGTCGGGCGCGGGCTTGGTGCTGGACGCAGGCATTGTCAAAGGCGGCGGCTTCTTGTTGTTCGACCCCGATCGGGGCGAATACGGCGGCATTCTGGACATCAAAATCGCGGCCATTGGCGTCAAAGCCATCGGTCTGCTGAACACCAAGAACCCCGGCGGCTGGTCGCTGCTGCTCATCATCACGGCGCAGTTGCCGCCGATTCAACTGGGCTTTGGTTTCACCCTCACCGGCATTGGCGGTTTGCTGGGCGTGCAACACACGGTGTCCATCGATGCGCTGAGTTCGGGCTTGAATTCGGGCTCGCTCGACAGCTTCTTGTTCCCGCAAAACCCCGTGGCCAATGCGCCGCAAATCTTCAACCAACTGCGGGTGATATTCCCGTTCAAGGCGGGCGGTTTCATCATCGGCCCGATGCTGGAATTGGGCTGGGGCACGCCGAGTTTGGTGACCGCCCGCGTGGGCGTGTTGATTGAGCCGAGCCAGTTGGTTTTTGTGGGCCAAATCATTGTTCAACTGCCGCCGCTGGTGGACAAATCGCTGGCGCTGCTGCGCTTGCAGGTGGACTTTGCTGGCGGCATTGTGTTTGACCCGCTGAAGATTTGGTTTGACGGCGTGCTGCGCGATTCGCGCGTGCTGTTCATCTCGCTCACAGGGCAATTCGCCTTCCGCGCGATGTTCGGAAACCAGCCCAGTTTCCTCATCAGCGCAGGCGGCTTTCACCCCAAATTCACCGACCTGCCACCCGGCCTGCCTTCGCCGTTTCAGCGCATCGGCGCCGAGTTTTCGATTGGCATCGTCGGCATGCAATTCACTGGCTACTTCGCCGTCACGTCGGCCACGGTGCAGGGTGGCTCGGCCATGCGGGTGTGGGGCGATGTGGGCATCGCCAGCTTTGAAGGTGGCTTCGAGTTCAACGCCATCATTTACCTGACGCCCAAGTTCCGCTTTCAATGCGACTTGCATGTGTATGCGAGCGTCGAAGTCTTCGACATCGACTTCGCCAGCGTTGACATTTACGGCCAGTTCGAAGGCCCCGGTCGCTGGCGCATCATCGGCCGCGCCGTCGTCCACACACCGTGGCCCTTGCCCGACTTCCGCTTCCGAGTGGACGAGTCGTGGGGCGAAGACCGCACCACCAACGTGCGCGTGAAAAGGCTGGTGGATGAGTTGCGCCCCGAGCTGGAAAGCGCGGGCAACTGGTCAGCACAGTTGCCAGTCGGGGCTGAGTCTTTTGCAACTTTCGCCAAGCTGCCGCCGCCGGCCGACGGCCAAGCCGACAAACGCTTGATCACGCACCCGAACGCGACGCTGCAGTTCATGCAAAAGCGCATGCCGCTGGCCAAAAAAATCGACAAGCTCGGTACCGATACGGTCGAGGGCGACACACAAATTGGCATCGACCAAGTGCTGTTTGGCTCCGAGGCGCGAACGCCGGACACGCGCATTCAACACAGCTTTGCGGTCGGTCAGTTCATCAACATGAATGAAGACGACTTGCTGCACAAGCCTTCGTTCGACAACTTCGAAGCAGGCTTCACTGTGGGTCAAAACAAATACGTTTTTGGTGCCATGGTGGCCGACAGCTTTGACTATGAAGAGCGCAATTTGTCGACACTCGCCGTGCCTTCACTGATTGCCGCCAGCGCGCTGATGAGCGGGTCGCTGGCCGATTGGGGCTTGTCATTGGGCGCGGCGGCGCGCTCGGCCAAACGCAGGCCG
>JANPNT010000275.1:0-3694 GCA_031427655.1 Burkholderiales bacterium | reverse complement strand
CCCGATGGCGAGCACCGGTATCAGGCCGCCGGGGCACACACCTGTCAGCCCCCAGCCGACACCGAATAACGCCGAACCACCGAGAAGCCTGGCATCAAGCTGCGTATTGGTCGGCAGGCTAAACGTCTCCGCCAGTACAGGCCGTTCACCACGCACAACCACTCGGTAGCCGAGCATCGTCACGGCCAGGGCCGAGGCCATCACCAGCGCGAGGCTCGGGTCCCAACCACCGGTGACGTCGAAGAAATTGAGCACCTTGGCCGGATTGCCCATCCCGGACAGCAGAATGCCGAGGCCGAAAATGATGCCGATCACGAGAGCTGCGATGACTTGCATGGCTCAGCCTCCCATCATGTGTCGTGTGACGAACACCGTCATCGCCGCCGAGGCCATAAACGTGATCACGGCGACGGCCGAGCGCGGCGAGAACCGCGCCAACCCGCAGATGCCGTGACCGCTGGTGCAGCCGGACCCAAAGGTCACGCCGATGCCGACGATGGCGCCGCCGACGAGGAGCGTCGCGAGCGACGCTGTCGTTTGGAACGGAATAGAGGCGCCAGTCGCGACCGAGTACAGCACCGGCGATCCAATCATGCCGGCGAGGAACGCGAGGCGCCAGCCCCAGTCAGCGGCCATTCCCGGCGGCAGCACTCCGCTGAGAATGCCGGTAATGCCAGCAACGCGGCCATGCAGCGCCATCAACAGGACGGCCGCCGTACCGATGAGGGCACCGCCGGCCAGCGATTGTAGGGGGGTGAACTCTGTCATGATCACGTCCGTGGTGAAGCCAGATTTGTTCCGGTTTGGGCACAGGAGTGGCCGCACCGGAGACTGCGCCGCATCATGCTTTCGGCGTCTTGGCGCCGCAGGTGCTGATGCCGAGCAGTGCGTAGGGTGGGCACCAGCCGAGGACGGCAGTCGCCAACGGCGCGAGCCCGATCCAGCCCCAAGGGGTCTGTGGGCCGACGAAGACAATCGCAATCAGGCCGAGCCCGACGATGGCGCGCATTACGCGCTCGATACGGCCGATGTTACAGGTCATGTGAGCCTCCAATAATTGCGATTGGGCTCACGTTAGGCGAATGCGTGGCCTGCGTATGTGACTATATCACTGAGCCTCGCCAACGTCGGTGCCATCATCCAGGTTCATGCGCTCAGCTGCTCCAGTGCCGGCCGATCGTTGATCGTGATGCTGCCGCGTGCCTGAGCGATCCAGCCGCGGCGCTGGAACTCGGACAGTATCCGGCTGACCACCTCGCGGGCGCTCCCCAGTTCGGCTGCGAGCTGCTGCTGGGTGACGGCGACGCTGCCCGCGCCGTTCGATAACTCCAAAAGCTTGTGCGCAAGCCGGATGTCCATCCGCGAGAAAGCGACCTCGTCGATGATCCGGAACAGGTTGGTGACGCGCGTGCTGAAGGCCGTGAACACAAAGCGGCGGAACTCCGGCGAGCGCGCGATCAGGTCGTCGAAGGTGGCGCGCGGAATGGCGACTGCACGCACGTCCGTCTCGGCGACCGCCTCCGCCAGATAGTCCTCGTAGCCCATCAGGCAGGCCGTCGTCAGCGCGCAGCTCTCGCCAGCCGACACGCGATAGAGCACGATTTCCCGCCCCCCGTCCGACACTTGCTGCACGCGAACAGTGCCGTCGAGCATCAGCAGGTAGTTCTCGGGCGATTGTCCGGGGCCATAGATTCGGCTCCCCGCGGGCAAGGCGACGATGGAGCTGTTGTTGGCCAGCACCGACAGCGGATCGGCAGGCAGCCGTTGGAGACCAGGAAAATGCGCAATCCAAGTGGTTGACTGTACCATGTCGCGCTCCCACGGCCCGTTTCGCAATTCGAGCTTCTGCCGGGCTATCTAGCGCTACTCCTTGCCCAAAGCACGGCACAAATTCTGAGCCTGCCCGGCTCGACTCGCGTCACGGCGCAAGAGATTGTGATGGTGGCACGGCATCCGGATCTGTCTCGCCGGCAGCTTCGCGGATGCCATCGCGGCCGTAGATGTCGGGACGGAACACGGGCATGCCGTCGCCCTCGGCCCAGGCGGTCAGGTAGGAAAAATAGACCGGGATCTGGCGCTTCAACTTCACGGTGACGGGTTGCCCTACTTCGATGATCTGTTGGACACGACCGGGCTCCTGCCAGCCGCTTTCGAGCCCGGCGATCCAACCGGCGAGATCGAACACCTCCTGCACGCGGACGCAGCCCGCGCTGAACGCCCGCTGACGTTGACCGAACAACGCCTTCATCGGCGTGTCGTGCATGTAGACGACGTCGTCATTCGGCATATCGATACGAACGAGACCCAAGGCATTGCGCGGGCCCGGGTCCTGGCGGAACCGGATTCGATTGGCGGCGGCTCGGCTCCAATCGATGCTGCGCGCGTCCAGCATGACACCGGCCGGCGTCAGGGCACGAATGTGCTCGGCGTCGAGATACTCCGGCTCCTTCCGGAGGCGCGGAATGAGATCGAGCCGGGCGATGCTATCGGGGACGTGCCAAGCCGGGAAAAAGTTGAGCGCGCGGATCTTGGCTTTGATCGCCGGTGTCTGCCGATCGGGCTTGCCGACGATGACGCGGTGACGCCGTTTGACCTCGTAACGCTCCACCGCTTCCAGCTGGTAGGCCGCAGCATTGACGAGCACATGCCGATCCTCGACGTGATCGTGCAGCAGATCCTGGATGCGGCGGCGATTGAGCTTGAGCTGGGCAACGCGAACCTCCGGCGGCACATTCAGTTGCGTCAGTGTCGCGCGGTCGACCCGGCCGGTCATGCGCAGGCCGAATTGCTCCTGGAAGCTGCTGACTGCGGCCTCGACGCGTTCATCGAATGAGGTCGACCCCAAGTAGCCCGGCGAGCCGCGCAGGAGGCCGGCGCGCCCGAGCCGCTGCTTCAGCGTCACCACGCGCTCGTCGTCGTCGGATACTCGCAGAAGCTGTCCGCCGGCGATCCGCGGACAGCCACCGCTGGCGACGAGTTGCTCGGTTCGTGCGATTGCCGCGTCCATCGAGCCCAGCATCTCGGTGCTGCGCCACGGCACGCTGTCGCGCCTCAGGTCGTTCAGCGTTTCGGCGCGGCGCGGTCTGTCTACTGCTGCTGTCGCATGGGGATCACCGAAGCCTTCGAGATTCGCCCGCCAACTTGCCGACTGGGCATTTGCGCTTTTGGCGCTCAGCCCGAGCGCCGCACCGCCTGCCAGCAAGGCGCGCCGCGAGAGAGACGATGTGCGGATCATGCGAGGCCACCCCGAGAACAATCGATGTGTTGAGGAAGCATCGCGGTGCAGACGAACCCGTGATTGCACGCACGATGCCCGTTGCTCACGGCTGGATCTGGATGAACCCGCCTTGGACCAGCTCGACGATACGCAGGTTGGCGCCGGAGTTGACCTTCACGCCGGGCAGGAAGTCGGCATTGGTCCAGTTGTTGGTTTTGGCGGTTTGCCCACATTCCTCGAAGCGGACGCCGTCCTTCTGCAGCTCGGCAATCAGCAACTTGTAGGGATTGCCGCGCTCGGTCCGCCGCACCTTGTTGTAGGCGGCGTCGTCCAACATCATGAACCCGGCCTGGCCATGAAAGACGGCGATGATCTGGGAGCGGGTCTGGTCGGCCTTGAACCGCTGCACCAGCAGCTTCATGTGCGTGAGGCCAACCGACTGTTCACCGACGAAGGCAAGTTGGCTCATGTTGAAGA
>JANPNT010000274.1:0-8127 GCA_031427655.1 Burkholderiales bacterium | reverse complement strand
ACAGCAACCACAAAAACGCCATGCTGGACCACATCCTGACCCAGCGCGAAATGGAACAAGCCTTGGTGTTCACCAGCACCCAGCGCGACGCCGACTGGTTGGCCGACCGTTTGGCCGACATGGGCCACGCTGTGGCGTCATTGCACGGTGGTCACCCGCAAGGCCGCCGCAACCGCGTGTTGCAAGGTTTGCGCAACAAGCAGCTCAAAATCCTGGTTGCTACCGATGTGGCAGCGCGCGGCATTGACGTGCCCAGCATCAGCCACGTCATCAACTACGGTTTGCCAATGAAAGCCGAAGACTATGTGCACCGCATTGGCCGCACCGGCCGCGCTGGTCGCAACGGCTTGGCTATCACCTTGGGCGAGCGCATGGACACCGGCATGATTCGCCGCATCCAGCAGTTCACCACGCAAAACATTCCGGTGGCTGTGATCGAAGGTTTGGAGCCTAAGACGCCCGAGCCGCGCATGTTTGCGCCACGCCCTGAAGCCCGCTTTGGTGGCGGTGGCAAGTCGTTCGGCAATGGTGGCGGCAGCAACGGCGGCGGCTATAAAGGCGGCCCAGCCAAGCGTTTTGACAAGCCGTCCTTCGGCCCCCGTCGCGAGGAAGGTTTTGGTCCGCGCCCAGCCTTTGCGCCTCGCCCCGATCAAGGCCTCGCGCCACGTCGTGACGATCCATTCCAGGCTCGCCCGCAGCAAGATTCACGTCACGACCCACGACACGATCCACGTTTCGCGCCACGTCAAGAAGACAGTTACCAGCCTCGTCAAGACGAGTCGTTCACACCGCGCTCACAAGGCCATACAAATGCACAAAGCGCAGGCCCGTTTGATCGCGCTCCCGCGCATGGTCATGCGCCCGCTGGTGCTTACAAAGGTGCCCGCAGCGGCCCAGGCGGCCCGGCCAAAAGCCCAGGCGGTTTCAAGCCAGCGCGTCCGCGTCCAGGGGGCTTCAGCCGTTAAATTCACATGGAGCTCCGCAGTGAATTGAAAAAGCCCGCGCAAGCGGGCTTTTTTCCGTGTGGGAGTCGAGCGCTGGCTGCGTTCACATCCCGCCGATGAAATACCCTGCGGCCACTTTGTCAGACTTGCCGTTCAGCTTGCCCGCCTGAACTTCCATCCGCGACAGGCTGCTTCGCGTCTCGCGATTCAACGTGGCGGTGTCATAGCTGAAGCCAACTTCACCGCTGGGCACCGCAGTATTGCGCGCATCGGCTTTCACCTCGGCGCGCGTGACTGTGGACATGTTGCTTAACGGGAATTCAGTGACCTCGCTGGCTTGCGTTGCAGCGGCGGATGAAATGACAAAAGCGGTGAATGCGAGTTTGGCGAAGTGCTTGGTGTTCATGGTGATTTCCTCGAAGGTGGATAAAAGCGGTGGAAGCCTGCGGGCTTCCGACTCCTCAACACCTACGCAGCGTCACCGATCTTGGATGCGCGACTCAGCTTTCTGGCGAAATGGCTTCGCCGTCAATCTCGCGGCCGGTACACGATGGTCATCACAGGCGGCACTTTGCCCGATTCATCGCGCGGCAGCACTTCGGTTTTCGCGATGGCGCGCAGCACGGCTTCGTCCCACTCCGGCGTACCGCTGCTCTTGACGACGCGGCTGGGTTGAATGATGCGGCCCTCGGCTGTCAGGCGCACTTCAATCTCCACCGCTGGGTTGCCGGCCACGGTGTCGGGGAAGGACACGTTGGGTTTGATGCGCGCTTTGATGCGGCCTAAATAGTCGGCGCTGGGCCCTGCTTGCTGGGCCGCATTGCCGGTGGCGGTGGGCGCGCCAGTGGCCCCTGCTTGACCCAAGATGCGTTTGAGATTGGCTTCGCGTTGGGCGGCGAGTTGTGATGCCTCTGCCGCTGTTTCCTTTTGCTGCTGCGCTTTGTCTTGTGCAGCTTTGAGCTGCTTGGCTTTCAGATTTTTCTGTTTCTCCGATGCTTTCTCGGCGGCATCAAGGGCTTGCGCTTGCGCCAAGCGTTTGGCTTCCTTCTTCTCTGCGCGCTCGGTCGCAATTTGAGCGTCGGGGCGCGGCGGGGGGGGAGCGGGCGCTTCGACGCGTGGCACGGGTTTGGGTGCAGGTGCAGGTGCAGGTGCAGGCGTGGGCACGGGCGGTGGGGCGACTTCAACCGCGCGCGGTGCAGCAATCTGCGGCACGGCGGCCCACAACTCGGCCTCCACGCCTTCAGGTGTTTGGGTGTGCCAACTCACGCTGAAGGACAAAGCGATGACCAGCAGCGCGTGCGCTGCAATCGCCAGCATCAAGCCGCGCCCCATGCCGCGCGGCGCGTGCGGCATGAATGGATCGCGCGGCGCGCGCGGCATGAACAGTTCGCGCTGCATCGCCGTCGCCGCCATGTTCAGCTGGCGTTTTTGACCGACAGGCCGACGCGCAACACGCCCGCGCGTTGCAGCGTGTCCATCACCTTGACCACGGCTTCGTACTTGACGCTGCGGTCGGCCGAGATCACCACCGGCGTGTTGGCATCACCGGCTTGCAATTCGCGCACGCGCGCAGCCAACTTGCCAGCGGCCACCCGTGTCGGTTCCTTGCCGTCGATGCGCAGCTTCACCGATTCGTCGTTGCCCACCACCACCTCCACCACGTGCTCGGGGCGTTGTTTGCTTTTGCCCATGCTGGGCAGGTCGACCACGCCGGTGGTAATAAGCGGTGCACTCACCATGAAGATGATGAGCAGCACCAACATCACGTCGATGAAGGGCACCATGTTGATCTCGCTGATGGTGCGCCTGCGGCTGCTGCTGCGGTGGCTGACGGAGGCCATGGCTTATCGCGGTGCTGCCACCGGTTGCCCGGCGTTGCGTTGCAAGATGTTGGAGAACTCTTCGATGAAGGTTTCCAACTGAATGGCGATGCGGTCGATGTCGCGCGCGAAGCGGTTGTAGGCAATGACCGCGGGAATGGCTGCGAACAAGCCGATGGCCGTGGCCACCAAGGCTTCGGCAATGCCGGGCGCTACGGTTGCCAGCGTGACTTGCGTCAAATTCGACAGGCCAATGAAGGCGTGCATGATGCCCCACACCGTGCCAAACAATCCCACATAAGGCGACACCGAGCCCACCGATGCGAGGAAAGACAGGTTGGACTCAATGGTGTCCATCTCGCGCTGAAAGCTGGCCCGCATGGCGCGCCGTGCGCCGTCCAGCAGAGCGGCCGGCTCGGTGACTTTGCGTTCGCGCAGCTTCAAAAACTCGCGCATGCCCGACGCGAAAATTCGCTCCATCGGGGACGCGGCAAGTTTCTTCGAGGCGTCGGCATAGAGCTCGTTGAGGTTCCTGCCAGCCCAAAAATCACGCTCAAACGATTCGTTGTCTGCGCGAATTTTACGGAGCCCAAACAGCTTGCCGAAAATGACCGTCCAGCTGGCCAGAGAAGTGATCATCAAGCCTGCCATGACCAGCTGCACCACCAAGCTGGCTTGCAAAACGAGGGTGATGATGGACATGTCGGGGTTCATGGGGAATCGAAATGTGTTCTTGTGAACACTGCTCAGTTCAGCCGCTTGTAAACCGGGCCCCACACCGGATGCCCAGCCTCAGATTTGCTCAGCGCAAATGCCGGATACGCCGCGCGCGCGGCCTTGAAGGCCGCCTCGCACAATGCCTGGCGGCGGCTGGTGCAGTACACAAACGCGAGGTGCTTGTAGGCGGCTGCGCGGTCTTTGACTGACACCAAACCGGCCTTCACTGCCTCGTTGAAATGCTTCTCGGCGTCTGCATATTGGCCGTCATCGTAGGAGCGCAAGCCATTCAACAAAGCGCGCTCTGCAGGGCGCTCGGTAATGTCCATCAAACCCATCGGTTCGGACGGTTTTGCCACAGGTGCTTGCGCGCAAGCCGCCAACAAAACAAGAAGGGCGCAGCCCGTGAACCAACGCAAAGACGCAGTCGCTATTTTCATGATCCGAATTTGTGCCTGACCGAAATGGATTGTCCCGGCGACACCGTGACTGAGGTGGTGTGAGCTGGGAAATCGTCGTTGCGTATGGTGACCTTGTGCTTGCCTTCGGGCAGTGTCAATTCGTTCAGCGGCGGTGTGATGCCCATGGACTTGCCGTTCACTTCCACTTGACCCCATGGGCTGACCGCCAGGCGAACCGTTCCTGTGGCCAGCGCCTGGGCGGGCGAGGCGGCGATTGGAGTTGATTTAGCAGCACTCTCTTTGACTTCGCGAGCACGCTTGTCACGCAGGCTTTCTTTGGGTGATTGTGCGGTGATGACTTCTGCCACGTTGGGAACCTTGAGAGCCTGGGGCGTTGCTGTGACCGTTGGACTGGTTGTGGGGGCGCCCAGGCTAGCCGCGGAGTTTGCGCCGATGTTCACAACGGCCGCGTCAAGCTTCGCCGTTGCATTTGGAGCGGCCACAGTGCTCGCAGTGGCCACCGAAGCAATCGTTGTAGGTGCGCTCACCTGGACCGCCGCCGATTTCACGATGTCGCTGGTGATGGTCTCAGCGGGTCCTGGGAGGGAGTCTGCCTGTTTTGACTCGATGGATTTGACCTTCGCCGCCTCAGCAAGCGGCGCAGCCGGAGCTGCTGCCTGTAGCGGCTTTGCGGCAGTGGCCATTTTCACCATGGGCACGTCGGCGCTGCTCAACCCCCACCACACTGCTGAGCCCACCACCGCCACCGCACTCAGCCCCGCAACGCTGGGAAGCACCCAAGCGGGCAGCGGCTTGCGCGTTGGTTTGGGTGCGCGGGGAGTGAGTACCGGCCCGTCCAACGGCGCACTGTTCTCGTCCAGCCACTTTCGCAATTCGCGCGACAAGGCGCCGGCCGAGCGGTGACGTTTTCCGGGGTCTTTTTCCATTGCCTTGGCGACAATCTCGCCCAGCACCACCGGCACCGTGCTCTTGAGTTTGTGCGCCATGAGCGGCACGTGCTCGGTGACTGCCCGGGTGATTTCGTGCAGCGTCTTTCCGCGAAACGGCTTTTCGTCGGTGAGCAATTCGTAAAGCACCACGCCGAGCGAGAACACGTCAGCGCGCTTGTCCACCGGTTGATGACGAACTTGCTCAGGTGCCGTGTAGTACGGCGACCCCCCGGCCACTTCGTCGTAGCCCGGCGTGTCGTGCAAATGCGCCATGCGTCCAATGCCGAAGTCGAGCACGCGCGGCTGGGTGCGTCCCACCATGAAGATGTTGGCGGGCTTCACGTCGCGATGAATCACGCCTTTGCCGTGGGCGTAGGCCAGTGCATCGGCCACACGGCGCACGATGAGCGCGGCTTGGGTGGAGGTCGGTCGCCAGCCTTCCGCACGAAGTTGGCGCAAGTCCAAACCGCTGAGCAACTCCATGGCGATGTAGGCGTTGTCGTCGCTTATCCCGGCATCAAACACCGTCACGATGTTGGGGTGCGACAAACCTGCTGCCGCCCGCGCTTCATTGAAGAACAGCGTGTTGAACGCGTCGCGCTTCGCAGCCGGGATATTTAAACTCAGGGTTTTGATGGCAATCAAGCGCGACAGCAGCGGGTCGTGCGCGGCGTACACCGTGCCCAAGCCGCCCTCGCCAATGCGTGACTTCAGCGCATAGCGGCCGATTTGGCCAATGGTGGTCATCAGGTCACCGGCCGGGCTGATCACATTCGTGGCGAAGGAATCCGGCGGCGGTGTGGGCATGTCCATGCCTGCGTCACGCCAATCCGCGATGTCGCGCAGATCGTCGGGCACGGTCATCGGCTCGCCCGCGTCAAACTCTTCGGCAGCGTCGCTCGCGGCGGCCCGTGGATGCTGGGGTTTGGACATGTTCACTGCGAGAGCTTAGCCGACCGCTTCAGGCCAAAACGCGCCGCAAGCGGTGCACGGCTTCTTCCAACTGGGCCATGGAATTGGCGTACGACAGGCGCATGAAACGTGCCGTCTCCGCTCTGCCAAAGTCGCGCCCGGGAGTGATGGCCACATGCGCGTGCTGCAACAGGTGGTCACAAAAATCCCAGCTTCCACCGGCCTTCATGTCGGCATGCGCCGAGCAATCGGCCCAGGCATAAAACGCCCCGTCGGGCATCACCGGCACCGTCAACCCCATGGAGTTCAGCGCGGGCACCAAATAGTCGCGGCGCGCTTTGAATTCACCGCGACGACGCTCGTACTCGGCGATCGAGTCGGCCTCAAAGCAAGCCAGCGCGGCGTGCTGAGCCAAGCTGGACGCGCAGATGTAGAGGTTTTGCGCCAGTTTTTCCACCGCGCTGACCATGCTCTCGGGGACCACCAGCCAACCCAAGCGCCAGCCGGTCATGTTGAAGTATTTGGAGAAGCTGTTGATGGAAATCACTTGGTCTGAGTGGCTGCTTGTGTGGCTGCTTATGTGGCCGCTGATGTGGCTTAAGGCGCTGTGGCTGTAGCGCTCATCAAAACTCAAGCCCAGGTAAATTTCATCGACCATGGTGAAGCCGCCGCGCGCGCTGACTTCCTTCACGATGCGGCCCATCTCCATCGCTTCAATGGACGTGCCGGTCGGGTTGCTGGGGGATGCCAACAACACCCCGCGCGTGCGTGCCGTCCAAGCCGCCGCCACACCGGCCGCGCTGAGCTGAAAGCGTTCGGCCGCGCTGGCAGGCAGCAGCACCGGCACGCCTTCGGCCGCGGCCACAAAGTGACGATTGCAGGGGTAGCTGGGGTCGGGCAGCAGCACCTCATCATCGCGGTTGATCAGGGCCAAGCAGGCCAACTGCAAAGCGGCTGACGCACCGGCAGTCACCACAATGCGCTGCGCATCAATGTTCAAACCAAAGCGTGCGGCGTACCAAGCGCTGATGCGTTCGCGCAGCGCGGGCAAACCGCAAGCATCGGTGTACTGCGAGCGGCCCGCACTGACGGCGCGGATGGCGGCCTCTTGCACCAACGGCGGTGCGGTGAAGTCAGGTTCACCAACGTTCAAGAAAATCATTGGCTCGCCGCCCAAGGCCGGGTCGCAAGCGGGGCTGCGCGCCAGGGCGGCAGCGGCCTTGGCGCACTCCATCACATAGAAGGGGTCGATGTGTTCGAGGCGCTTGGCTAGCTTCATCAGACGCGATTGGCCCGCTTGGCTTCCACCTCAACCGCGCGCAACTCCAACGCGGCCTTATCGAGCACGCCGTTCACATACTTGTGGCCGTCGGTGCCGCCAAAACTCTTGGCCAGTTCCACCGCTTCATTGATGGCCACGCGATAGGGAATTTGGATGCAGTGCTTGAGCTCGAAGACGCCAATCATCAACACGCCGTGCTCGACCGGCGAAAGCAGTGTTGTCTTTCTATCGACGTGGCGCGCCAGCAGCGCATCAATCTCAGTGGCCTCGTTGATGCAGCCGTAGAGCAGGGCGTCGAAGTGGGCCGAGTCGCATTTGCCAAAGTCTTCTTGTTCGCGCATGTGCGAGTCGATGGTGCTGGCTGATGCACCCGACACCAACCACTCATACAGGCCTTGCAAGGCGACCTCGCGTGAGCGACGGCGTGTGGAGCTGCGGGGTGGCTTCTTACCTGTCTTGGTGCCAGTCACAGCCGCTGGCAAAGTGGGTTCAATCTCAGTCACGTCAGGTCTTCCATCAGGTTGGCCATTTCCACCGCCACGCGGGCAGCGTCACGGCCTTTTTCTTCGGTTCGAGCCCAGGCTTGGGCTTCGTTTTCGACCGTCAATATGGCGTTGGCGATTGGCACTTGGTGGTCCAGCGAAACGCGCGTCACGCCTGCGCCGCTTTCATTCGCCACCAATTCGAAGTGATAGGTTTCGCCGCGAATGATGCAGCCCAGCGCCACCAGCGCGTCAAATTCCTGCGAGTCGGCCATGGCCATCAATGCCACCGGCACTTCCAGTGCGCCCGGTACTTTGACGTGACGGATGTGTTTGCTCGACACACCCAGTGCGGCCAGTTCTGCCAAGCAGGCTTCGGCCAATTTGTCAGTCAACGTGGCGTTAAAGCGCGCCTGGACAATGCCGATGCGAAGGTCTTGGCCGTTCATCGCGCTAGTGTTGGAGTTGGTGCTGGCGTTTGTAGATCCGGCGCCTTTGTTTGCTGCTTGCATTTCAGTGCTCTTCTGCTTCGCCTGTTGATGTTCAAGCCGCAATGAAGCTGGTGACTTCCAGGCCGTAGCCCGTCATGCTGGGCATGCGCCGTGGGCTGCCCAGCAGC
>JANPNT010000273.1:0-2353 GCA_031427655.1 Burkholderiales bacterium | reverse complement strand
TGGAACAGAACGTGGAGCGCGCGCTGAAAGTGTCTGACCGCGCCTACATCTTGGACCAGGGCGCCGTGGTGCACAGCGGCGCCGGGGCGGAGCTGTTGGCCGACAAAGAAATTCAGGAAAAGTACTGCGCCGTGTGAATTTGCTGGCGCGACCTTTTCAGCTCATTCGCCAGCGTCGTCGCCTTCTTCCTCGTCGTCCATCGCTTTTTTGACCCGAGCAGCAAGCTGCGCCGCCAGCGGCGCCAAGCCTTGCACCAGTTTTTGTTCGCCGCCGGTGCCGCTCAAGCGCAGCGCGGGCAAGGGCAAGGTGCTCATGTAGGCCGCGCTGCTGAGGCTGTCGTGCGAGCGGTAATTGCCTGCCACAGTGATACCAATGGACCCCAACGCCATGGCCACCACGCCCACGCTGACGGCCTGGCGCTTGTTCGGCAGCACATGCGCCAAATGGGCGCGCACTAAAAACGCAGTGAGCACCACCACCAACAAAGGCGTGAGCCGCCACATTGAGGGCAAAGCCAATGAGGCGGCCAATTGCGGCCACATCGCTTGAGCAACCGCGATGGCCAACATCCAAGGCAAGGCCAACTTCAGGTGACCCGTGAAATCAAAGTGATGGTTGAAGAGTTTGGACAGCAAGGCCCACACGCCGCACCACAGCACCAAGGCCACGGGCACGCCCAACAGCAGCGGCAACCAGGCGCTGAAATCGGCGCCCGGGTCCAGCGCCGTCCACTGGCTTGCCGCTTGAAAGGCCAACAAGCCCGCACCGGTTAACCAGGGCCAAGCGCGGCTGCGTGCGGAAGTGACCAGGCTTGGCGCTGTGGATGACCGCTGCATGAAGGGCAGTGCCTGCTCTGGCAGCAAGGCTTCGTTGGGCAAGCGGAGTTGAATCCGCGTGTTGCCAAGCTTGAGGTGTGAACTCGCCGTGGTGAGCGCAAGCGATTCACC
Source organism: Burkholderiales bacterium (assembly GCA_031427655.1). Taxonomy (GTDB): domain Bacteria; phylum Pseudomonadota; class Gammaproteobacteria; order Burkholderiales; family Burkholderiaceae_C; genus JANYJJ01. Next base: position 1,406 of record JANPNT010000273.1, on the reverse strand, counting down.
TGATTTGGCATGGTGGAAACCCACATCCACGCCGTTCACGGTGTCCAGCACGGTCAGCGTCAACGCGCCCGCGTCATCCACACCGATGCGCGCGTGATGGGCTGCAACAAACGGGTCGTCGATGACGATGTGGTTGTCCAGCGCGCGGCCCAATGTGATCGGCCACGCGTGCACGTCGACCGCCCGTTTGAACGCGCCTGCTTCGGCCTCAGCGGCATCTGCACCGGCCAGCTCGATCAGCGCGAGGCGGGGGTGGCTGCTGTTTTGTTGGCTGTCCATGCAAAGCCGTCGAGGTAGTGTTGAGACAAACGTTGTGCGCTGGCCAAGCTGATGCCGTAGGCGTCCAGGCGGCCCTGTGCACCGGCCTGGTTGCCGTCGAGCGTGGCCACCAAGATGCTGACGTCGTGCAAACCTTCCAGGCGTTTGTAAGCGCGCATGCAGATCACCGCCTTGAGCGGCAAGTCGCTGCCGCCGATTTGCTGCTCCAAGCAGCGCGGTGCGGTGCGAAGGCGGTCGTCGCGGCCGACAAATTCGTTGTTGAAGCTGGTCGAATAGCGCTCAGCAAAACGCAATGCGCCCAGCTTGCTGCCGTCATAAGCTTCGTGGCGCACGGTGATGAAACCGGTGAGCAGCGAGCCACTGACGAAAATGCGGCTGTCCATTTCGCAGTCGGAGCGCTCGAACTGCAGGCCGCGTGAGTTTTGCGGCGAGCCGCGGCCCCAGCAGCGCATGAATTGCTCTTGCGGCACTGGAATGTTGTATCGCGGATGGCCTGCCGCGCGCCACGGCAACTTCACAAAACGGGCGGTTAAATCGGCCTCGTGGCCCATGAGCTGTCGCGTAATTTCCGGCCATGACGGGGTGGTGATGGGGTTGGCACCACGACCCCGTTCCAGCAACACGCGCAGCGGCGCGGTAGGCACCAAAAAACTCACCTGTTCGCCGTCGCGCCGCGCCGCCACGTTGACGCCGATCAGGCGGCCTTGGTCGTCCAACGCGGGCCCGCCGCTCATGCCTGCGCTGAGCGAGCCGCCGAAGAACAGCGTGTCGAGAAAGCTGCGCTCCGCCGGCCCGTTGTAACTGCCCTCGGCCACCGCAAAGCCGACGTCCAGCGGATTGCCCAAGGAATAAATGCGAGCGCCGCGCGACATCGGCTCGTCTGCTGGGCGCAAGGCAATCGAACCGCGCCCGGCCAGCGGCTTGACGTCGACCGGCTTCAAAAGCGCCAGGTCGTGAACCACGTCGAATGCCAAGAGTTCCAGCGCGCCTTGCTGGCCGTCCACGGTGACATAGACCAAGCGGTTGCGGCTGGGCTGCTGCGCAAACTGGCTGATGACGTGGTAGTTGGTGACGATGTGGCCGGCTTCGTCCACCAAAAAGCCCGAGCCCACCGACGACTGGCTGTC
>JANPNT010000272.1:0-9028 GCA_031427655.1 Burkholderiales bacterium | reverse complement strand
AATTGTTGTTCAGGCAGGACGGCGGCGAGTTGATCGCATCCGCGCAGCCACAGGTCGGTGCTCATCTTGTGGAAAACTGTCCTTTGGGGAGAGAGAATTGTATGCTGCCCTGCGCCTCGTTTGACAAGTTATCCACAGTCGAATTGCCGTGTTGCGTGATGTGACCCAGAACACTTGATTTCGGTCCGCGTTGACGCCGAGCAGGCCTTTTGGTGTAATGCTTGGTTTCCCGGATATCAGGACAACCTACTCCGTGCGCCGTACAGCACGCAGCATGGGCGCCTGCGGGAAGAAGCTCATCTTTTTGGAATCACTATGAAACGCACCTACCAAGCCTCTAAAGTCCGCCGGGCCCGCACCCACGGCTTCCTCGTTCGCATGAAGTCTCGCGGTGGGCGCGCCGTTATCAACGCACGCCGCGCCAAAGGCCGCAAGCGCCTGGCAGTCTGAGTTCGCGCCGGCCCCTTTATCTAGCAGGGCGGCCACCGTCCCGTTCGCATCGATAGATGCATGACACAGCAGCGCATGACAAAGCGAATCACCCAAGCGGTAGATTTCGAGCGGGTGCTGAAAACCAGCAGCCAAGCGCGAAGTCCACATTTCGCGGTGCACCATTTGGCAGGCCAGCCCAGCGTGCGTAAAAAGCCCCGCCCCAAGGCTGTTGACACGCAGTTATCAACAGGCGAAATGCCAAGCGACACCAACCCTGTGGATGACACCCCGCTCAGGGCTTCTGTCGAGGTGTCTGCGCCAATGGTTTGGTTGGGCATGGTGGTTCCGAAACGGCACGCGAAACGCGCCGTGACCCGTACCTTGCTGAAGCGACAAATCAAAGCAGCCATGGATTTGCAAGCTCCTGCTTTGGCGGGCCTTTGGGTGGTTCGTCTGCGCGCACCGTTTGACCGCACGGTTTATGCGAGCGCTGCGTCAAAAGCTTTGGCTGCTGTGGCGCGTGAAGAGCTCACCCGAGTGCTACAAGCGGCAGCGCAGCGCTTCACGGCGACCGACCAGCCGAATTGAAGAGAAGATGTTGACCTTGAACTGTCTGAGTCCGCAGCGCGTCTTGATGGGCGCGGTGCGTATCTACCGTTTGCTGCTCAGTCCTTGGCTTGGAAGTTCTTGCCGGTTTGAGCCGACTTGCTCGGCATATTCGTTGGAAGCTTTGCAGATTCACGGTGCAGCGGCGGGCAGCTACTTGACGCTTCATCGCATTGCGCGCTGCCATCCGTTTTGTCGTGGGGGTCATGATCCTGTTCCCCCCGCTCCTCTCCTCAGGCCCCGTTCATTCGCGGGTTCTGTTCACGCCGCCGCTCAGCGGCCCGACCCTGAAAAGATCACCCCATGAACGATATGCGCCGCACCCTGCTGTGGGTGGTTTTTTCGATGTCACTGTTTTTGCTTTACGACGGTTGGAACAAGGCGAACGGCAAACCATCTCTGTTCAGCCCGGTGGCGGTGACCAAACCGGCGGTACCTGCCGCGCCTGCGAGCTCAGGCTCTGCCGTATTGCCGAGCTCGACATTGCCGGCCGCTACGGCAGCCGCCACACCGTCTAGCGTTCCGGGCACAGCGCCTGCGCCGGCCGCAGCGTTGAGCTCCTCAACGGCGTCAGAAAAAGTAACCATCACCACCGATGTGGTCAAAGCCACGCTGGACACCCAAGGCGGCGACTTTGTACGCTTGGAACTGCTCCAGCAACTGGACCACACCGATCGCACCAAGAACACGTTGGTGTTTGACCAGTCGACCGAGCGCTTGTACAAGGCGCAAACCGGCCTGATTCCGGCTCCGGGTGCCGCCGCGCTGCCCAACCACCTGACGCGCATGACGCTGCTGCCCGGCGAGCGTGACATGAGAGCCGGCGCGAACGAGCTGCAAGTGAAGTTCGAGTCACCCGATGTGGGCGGTGCGAAGTTGGTGAAAACTTTCACCTTCAAGCGCGGCGAATATGTGGTCGCGGTCAAGCACGAGGTGATCAACACCGGCACCACCGCCATCAATCCGCAGTTGTATTTGCAACTGCTGCGCGACGGCAATGCACCGGCCGGCGAATCGAGCTTTTATTTCACCTTCACCGGCCCGGCTGTTTACACCGACGCCACCAAGTTCAGCAAGATTGACTTCAGCGCCATCGAGAAGCGCAAAGCTGACGAGAAACCTGTCCACGCGACCGCCGCCGACAACGGCTGGGTCGCGATGGTGCAGCACTACTTTGCGTCGGCTTGGATGTTGGGTGCCACGACCGACGAAAAACGCCCGCGCGAGTTCTTCAGCAAAAAAGTAGCCACCAACGAATATTCCATCGGAATGTTAGTGCCGCTGGGATCGCTGGAGCCCGGCGCGACCAAAACGTTGGAATCGCGGCTGTTCGTGGGCCCGCAAGAAGAAGACAAACTCAGCGCCATGGCACCTGGCTTGGAGCTGGTCAAAGACTACGGCTGGTTCACGATTTTGGCCAAGCCGCTGTTTTGGTTGTTGACGCAGCTGCACACCTTCATTGGCAATTGGGGTTGGTCCATCGTGGCCTTGGTGGTGTGTTTGAAAGTGGCCTTTTACTGGCTGAATGCCACTGCCTACCGGTCAATGGCCAAGATGAAATCCATCGGCCCCAAGATTACTGAAATGCGCGAGCGCTTGAAAGACAAGCCGCAGCAAATGCAGCAAGAAATGATGCGCATTTACAAGGAAGAAAAGGTCAACCCGCTGGGTGGATGCTTGCCTATTTTTGTGCAAATGCCATTTTTCATTGCGCTGTATTGGGTGCTGCTGTCGAGCGTTGAAATGCGCAACGCGCCGTGGTTGGGCTGGATCACCGACCTGTCCGCCAAAGACCCGTACTTCATCTTGCCGATCCTGATGACGCTGACATCGCTGATGCAAACCTGGCTCAACCCGACGCCACCGGATCCGATGCAAGCCAAGATGATGTGGATCATGCCGCTGATTTTTTCGGTGATGTTCTTCGTGTTCCCGGCCGGCTTGGTGCTGTACTGGTTGACCAACAACATCTTGTCGATTGCGCAGCAATACCTCATCAACAAGCAGTTGGGTGTGTTGGGCAAATAGCAACGCTCACGCCTGCACATCACGCCGCACAAGATCTGTGCGGCGTTTTTCATGGCACTGGCTTCAAGTGGCAGTGACAAAAGCCGAAGACTTGAGGCGGGGCATGAGTTGACGGTGCAGGAGTGCATCCAGGGCCGTCAGTTCAGGAGCGCTCTGCGCAAGAGTGCACGACGAACGCTTGCGCAGGCCTCCCCCGCGCCAATTTCCGCAAAAGGCAAACGAAGTCGGTAAAAATCACCGTATGCTTCCTCGCCACGCTGACCCGATCGCCGCCATTGCCACCGCTCCAGGGCGCGGCGCGGTTGGCATTATTCGCGTGTCGGGTCGTGATTTGAGCGGGGTGATTGCTGCGTTGTGCGGCAGAGTTCTGATCCCGCGCACGGCCACCTACCTGCCCTTGCTGGACGCCCGCCAATTTCCCATCGACCACGGCCTGGTCATCCACTTCCCCAGCCCGCATTCCTACACCGGCGAAGACGTGTTGGAGTTGCAAGCGCATGGCGGCACAGTGGTGTTGCAGTTGCTGTTGGCGCGCTGCTTGGAGGCGGGTGCGGGCACGGGTTTGCGCGTGGCAGAGCCCGGTGAATTCACCGAACGCGCCTTCTTGAACGACAAGCTGGACTTGGCTCAAGCCGAGGCCGTCAGCGACCTCATCGATGCCAGCACGGAAGCCGCGGCGCGGTCGGCCAGTCGGTCACTCAGCGGCGCGTTTTCGGCCGAGATTCACACGCTGCGCGATGGCCTCATCAAGCTGCGCATGTTGGTAGAGGCCACGTTGGATTTCCCCGAAGAGGAGATCGACTTTTTGCAGCAGGCCGATGCGTCCGGGCAGCTTGACAGGCTCACAGCGCAGTTGATGCGCGTGATGCAGCAAACGCGCCAAGGTGTGCTGCTGCGCGAAGGCATCAAGGTGGTGATTGCGGGTCAGCCGAATGTGGGCAAAAGCTCGTTGCTCAATGCGCTGGCCGGGGCCGAGTTGGCTATCGTCACGCCGATTGCCGGCACCACACGCGACAAGGTCAGCCAGACCATCCAAATTGAAGGCGTGCCGATCCACGTGATCGATACCGCCGGGCTTCGCGACACCGAAGATGAGATTGAGCGCATCGGCATTGCCCGCACTTGGGACGAGATTGCCGGTGCCGATGCGCTGCTGTTTTTGCACGATCTGACGCGTGGCGGTGAAAATGAGTTTGAAGCAGGTGACGCCGACATCGCAAAACGCTTGCCGCCCGCGCTGCTCAAGGGCGACCGCTTGCTGCATGTGTTCAACAAACTTGACGCGGCACCTGGCTCAACTGCAATTAAGGATGGCCTGGCGATTTCTGCGACCACCGGCGAGGGCTTGAACGAGTTGCGTCATCAACTGTTGAAACGCGCAGGTTGGAGCGCAGGCGCAGAAGGCGTGTACACCGCCCGAACGCGCCATGTGCAGGCACTGGCGCGCGCCGATGCGCACTTGCAAAGCGCCGCGGCACAACTTCAAAACGTGCCTGCCGCGCTCGACTTGTTGGCCGAAGACCTGCGCTTGTCTCAACACGCGCTGGGCGAGATCACCGGAGAATTCAGCGCCGACGATTTGCTCGGCGAAATCTTCAGCCGGTTTTGCATCGGCAAATAGGCGGCGGGGTTCAGTGACCTTCGAAACTCACCATGGTGAACAGCGGCAAGCCGGAGTCGCGCAGTTTTTGTGAGCCCTGCAGTTCGGGCAAATCCACAATCGCCGCACCTTCGATCACCGTGGCACCCAAGCGCTGCAACAACCGACTGCCTGCCATCATCGTGCCGCCAGTGGCGATGAGGTCATCGATCAGCACAATGCGGTCGCCGGGTTTCACCGCGTCGGTGTGAATTTCCACCGTGGCCGAGCCGTACTCCAGCTCATAGGTTTCTTCTACCGTGGTGAAGGGCAGCTTGCCCTTTTTGCGGATGGGAATAAAGCCCACATTCAGCTCGTAAGCCAACACCGAACCGATGATGAAACCGCGTGCATCCAAGCCCGCGATGGCGGTGGGCCGCACATCAAAGTAGCGGTGCACAAACTGATCGATCAGCACCCGAAACGCGCGCGGGTTAGCAAGCAACGGCGTGATGTCGCGAAACTGCACGCCCGGCGCGGGCCAGTCGGGCACCGTGCGGATGTGCTGCTTGATGTAGTCGGCGGGTGTTTGAACCAAGGGGTCGGCGAGGCGGTTTTTCATGGCGTGAATTGTGTGGCTTGAAGGGGCTGTGCATTCCAATGCCGTGGACTTTGCATCGCGGAGCGTTCTCTGGTCAAGGCACACTCAGGGTCGATGTCAACCCAACTTTTAAGTTTCAAGCCTGCCTTGTTTTGCGCCGCAGCGATGTGGCTGTTCACGCTGAGCGCAGAAGCGGTGGCCGCCCCCTCGGAGACTTGCCGCGTGGCGGGCTTGCGCCACCCGGCGCAGTGCGGTGTGCTGAAGCGCTCACTTGATCCGGCTCGCCCCAGCGGCGTTCAAATCGACATTCATTACGTCGTGGTTCCTGCGCTGGCGCGGCGCAAATTACCCGACCCTGTGTTCTTGCTGGCAGGCGGGCCGGGACAAAGCGCCATTTCGCTAGGGCCGCGCGTGTTGTCGCTGTTCGCCCGGTTGAACAACCGCCGCGACATTGTGTTTGTAGACCAACGCGGCACCGGTTTGTCGGCACCTTTGATGTGCGACGACACCCGCGCCCTGCCGTTGGCCGAACTGGCTGACCCTGCCGCGCAGCTGCGCCAAATTAACCGCTGCCGCGAACAGTTGCAAGCGCTGCCGCACGGTGACTTGCGGTTTTTCACCACCGTGTTGGCGATGCAAGACTTGGACGCGGTGCGCCAGCAATTGGGCGCGGCCCGCATCAATTTGATTGGTGCGTCGTACGGCACGCGCGCTGCTTTGGACTACCAGCGCCAATTCCCCGCAGCCGTGAGGCGCAGCGTGATGGACGGCGTGGCGCCGGCCGACATGGTGTTGCCGCTGAGCATGTCAGCCGACAACCAGGCGGCCTTTGACGCGTTGTTGCGCGATTGCGAGCAAGACTCGGCATGCCGCAGCAACCACCCGAATTTACGCCGCGATGCCAGCGCGCTGCTGGCCAGTTTGCCGAAAACCGTGACCGCTTCGCACCCGCTGACAGGCGAACGCGAAACCTTCACCTATTCGCGCGACATGCTGTTGGCTTCTGTGCGCGGCCCGCTGTATGCGCCGGCCATGGCGGCTGCGCTGCCGCAGGCCATTGGTAACGCAGCTGCCGGTCGGTTCGAGAGCTTGCTGGGCTTGAGCAGCCTGCTGTTGCCGCGCAAGGGCAGCGCTTTGGCCATGGGCATGCACTTCAGTGTGATTTGCTCGGAAGACGCGCCGCGCATGTCGGCCAAGCAAGCGGCAGGCGTTGATTTCGGCGACAGCACCGCGCAGCTCTACGCCAAGGTGTGCGCCTCCTGGCCTCAAGGCGCCGTGCCTGCGGCGTTCTATGACGTGCCTCGCAGCAGCTCACCGGTGTTGATGCTCAGCGGTGGGTTGGACCCCGCCGCGCCGCCGCGTCATGCACAGCGTGTCGCGCAGGCTTTGGGCGCGAAGGCTCTGAATGTGGTGGTACCTCACGCAGGCCACGGCGTGATGAGTGTGGGTTGCATGCGCGATGTGATCTACAAGTTCATCGACAGCGAGGAAGACGATGCGTCGCTCAAGGTGGACACCGCTTGCGCCAACGCCATGCCGCGTCCTTCTGCGTTCGAGCCTTTGCGTTTGGACGCGAAATGATCGTTGTGGCGCATCTGGCGAAACGTTTTCAAGCACCGAGAAGTAGTTTCAGCTTGAAGTCTCAAGCGGCTGTGTGGGTGCACGCGGTGAGTGATGTGAGCTTCAGTGCGCCGGACGGTCACATCACCGGTTTGTTGGGTGCCAACGGCGCGGGCAAAACCACCTCGCTGCGCATGCTGGCGGGTTTGATTCCACCTGACAGCGGCAGCATGACGGTGGACGACATTGACGTGGCCACGCGACCGCGCGAAGCATTGGCGCGCATGGGTGTGCTCAGCGATGCGCGTGGCCTCTACCCGCGCCTGACCGCACGCGAAAACATCGCCTATTACGGCGCGCTGCACGGCATGACGCCAGACGCCGCCAACACCCGCGCAGACTGGCTGGCCGAGGTGCTGGACATGAAGCCGCTGCTGGACCGCCGCACCGAAGGTTTCAGCCAAGGCGAGCGCATGAAAACCGCGCTGGCGCGCGCCATGGTTCACGACCCGGCGAACATCGTTTTGGACGAACCCACCAACGGTTTGGACGTGCTGGCCACGCGTGCTTTGCGCGAAGCGCTGCGTTACTTGCGCACGCCCAAAGGTGGCAGCAAGTGCATTATTTTTTCGACCCACATCATGCAAGAGGTAGAGCGGCTGTGCGACAGCGTGGTGGTGGTGGCGAAGGGCCGCAGTGTGGCGCGTGGCACGGTGGCTGAGCTGTTGGCGCAGACCCGCGAGCGCGACTTTGAAGAGGCTTTCGTCAAGCTCGCGTTCTGATGTGAGCACTGACGTGCGTACTGACGTGAGTACTGACAAAAGCGCGGACATGAAAAAGAGCGCCGAAGCGCTCTTTCTTGTCTCTGCGATGGAGTGCGATCAATCGAACTGTTAGTCACCTAACGCCAAGTACTCACGCCGTGGATCGGCCCCGCCCACGTAAGTTGCCACGCCGCCGACTTGGGTCTTGACGATGGTGCTGATGCCGCTGCTTTGCGCGTTCACGCTGACCGCGTGACCCAGCGAGCGCAGCCCCGTCACCAAACTGTCGTCCGCGCCGTTGGCGCTGGTTTTGATGACGTTGGGGTGCTCGCCGCCAATGCCGGTGGTCGCACTGTTGGCCGCGCCAAAGTTGATCATCGACGTGGCCTGCTGCGCGTCCATACCCCAGTCCAAGATGCCCACCAAAGTTTTGGTGACGAACTGAATGATGACCGCACCGCCGGCTGAGCCGGTGCCCATCACAAAGTCGCCGCGCGAGCCGTCTGCCGCTTTGGCAAACACCAAGGTAGGGGCCATCGAACTGCGAGGGCGCTTCAGTGGGCCCACGCGGTTGGCGATGGGGCCCGACGCGTCGCTGGGTTGGAAGGAGAAGTCGGTGAGTTCGTTGTTCAGCAAGAAGCCGCGCGTCATGCGCAACGAGCCCATCGAACTTTCCACCGTGGTGGTCATCACCACCACGTTGCCGTCTTTGTCGACGATGGTCATGTGCGAGGTGCCAACGCCCTCAGCCGCGCTGGAACCTGTGGGCACGAAACCGGGGAACACGCCCGCGGTGGCCACGCCCATGCTCTTGTCGTAGCGGATCAGGTTGGCACGGCTGCGCAGGTAGTCTTTGTTGATGAGGCCCTCAAAACTGCTGGGGGTGGTGCCACCGGGCAAGGCGATGAAGTCGGTGTCGGCCACGTATTTGTTGCGGTCGGCGTAGGCCAGGCGCTGTGCTTCGCTGACCAAGTGCACACCCAACACGGAGGGCTTGCCACCTTCGCTGTCCATGGCGGTGGGCGCGAACCCGGCCATGTAGTAGTTTTCCAAAATGCCCAAGGTTTGTGCCACGGCAATGCCGCCCGAGGACGGCGGCGGCATGCCGCAAACGATGTTGTTGCGGTAGCTGCTGCACAAGGCGGTTCGTTTCACGGCCTTGTAGCCGGCCAGGTCGCTCATTTCGGTCAGTCCGGGTGTGAGCGGGATGGCGGTCGGGCCGCTGCCCACGGTGGCTTTGATTTTGTCGACGATGGCCTGCGCAATCGGCCCGGTGTGCATGGCATTGGCACCGCCGCTGGCGATGGTGGCCAGGGTGTCGGCGTAGGGCTGATTTTTCAACAGCGTGCCCAATGCTTTGGGCGCGTAGTCGGGGCCGGGGCCGTAGAAGTAAGCGGTGGCTTCGGCATCCACCAGCAGGCCCGCTTTGTTGGCAACGATCGCGTCGGCCATGCGGCC
>JANPNT010000271.1:0-2026 GCA_031427655.1 Burkholderiales bacterium | reverse complement strand
GTAAGCCATGCCGTAGTCGGCAGCCATCTTCTTGCCGCCGTCTTCGCCAAAAATATGCTCGGTGCCGAGAAAATCATCACCGACAACCGGGTGCTGTTCCACCGCGTGGCCAACACGCTGAACTACCTCGACATCAAAACCGTGGTGGTCAGTTGCGGCACCTGCTACGACCAATTGCAGAGCTATCAATTCGACAAAATTTTCCCTGGCTGCCGCATCATCGACATCCATGAGTTCTTGCTGGAAAAGCGCATCACGCTTCAAGGCTCAGACGGCTATCTATACCACGACCCTTGCCACAGCCCGATGAAGTTGCAAGAGCCGATGAAGACGGTCAAAGCGCTGCTCGGCCCCAACGTGATCGACAGCAAACGCTGCTGCGGCGAAAGCGGCACCTTGGGCGTCACCCGTCCCGACATTGCCACGCAAGTGCGCTTCCGCAAAGAAGAGGAATTGCGCAAAGACGAAGTGGCCCTGCGCGCCACCGGCGCGGTCGCAGCAAAAGGCCCGGTCAAAATTTTGACGTCGTGCCCAAGCTGCTTGCAAGGCTTGAGCCGCTTTACCGGCGACTTGAACAACGGCCTGTTGGAGGCTGACTACATCGTCGTGGAAATGGCCAACCAAATCCTCGGGGCTGAGTGGATGCCTGAGTACGTGGAGCATGCCAACCAAGGCGGGATTGAGCGGGTGCTGGTTTAGCTCAGCACCCTCAAGTTGACGCAGGACGCTTCATTCCGCCGTCAACTTCCTGTCCTTGATCAGCGGGTGCCAAAAGGCGGTTTCTTTCTGAACGAAAGCCGCCAAGGTCGGCCCGTTTGACGGCAGCACTTCCAGGCCAAAGTCCTCCAAGCGCGCTTTCAATTCAGGTGCGGAGATGGCCTTTCCCATCTCGGTCGTCATGCGGGCGACGATGTCGCTGGGCGTGTCTTTGTGCATGAACATGCCTTGCCACGCGCTCACATCAAAACCCGTGATGCCCAGCTCGTTCAAAGTGGGCACATCGGGCAGCGTGGGCAGGCGCTTCAACGACATGACTGCCAGCGCTTTCACTTTGCCGCTGCGAATTTGCGGCAGCCCGGCGGCGGTGTCCAGCACCATCATCGGCAGCTGCCCACCGATCACGTCCTGCAAGGCCATGGCGGTGCCCCGATAGGGCACGTGCACCACGAACAAGCCTGCACGGTCTTTCAACAACTCCATGGCCAAATGGTGCGGGCTGCCGATTCCCGGTGAGGCATAGCTGTACTTGCCGGGCGACTTTTTCACGTCGTCGATCAATTGCTTGGCGCTGCTGAAACCGGCGTTCGGGTTGACGGCCAAGATCAGCGGAAAGCGCGCCATGAAGCCCACCGGGGCGAAGTCTTTCGGGTCGTAGGGGAGTTTTTTGTACATCGCGCCATGGAACACCATCGCGCCGTTGTCACCGGTCAGCAAGGTGTAGCCGTCGGCGGCCGATTTGGCAGCGTTGTCGGTGCCGATGATTCCGGCTGCGCCTGGTCGGTTGTCAATCACCACACTTTGGCCCAACTGCTTGCCAATTTGCGCTGCCAACTGGCGCGCTAAAAAGTCAGACCCGCCACCTGGCGGGTAGGCCACCACCCAACGCACCGGCTTGTTCGGCCAACCCGCGCTTTGCGCTTGAGACCCCAAAGGTGCAGCCACGGTGGCGGCCAGCGTGAGGTTGAAACTGCGGCGGCTGAGGGTTGCGTGGCTCATGGGTGTCAGTCGGTAAGGGTGGTGAGGCCGCCATCTTAGCCAGCGGCATGTCAACGCCAGTCGATCCCAAGTTAAGCTCGTGGGCTTTGCCGATCTCATGTTCAAAAACGCACTCAACTACCGCATCACACAGTGGGCCGCACCAGCCACCGCCGACATCGAGGACCGCTTGGGCAACGCCCGTTTTGCGGAATGCGGGGACGCCGTGGTAATACAGGGGCAGCAGGGGGCAATTGTCGGCGATGCCGCCGTCAATATATTCCTTATCTCCGATCTTGATCGGCGGAACGATCCCGAAGGGCAATGCCGC
>JANPNT010000270.1:0-2055 GCA_031427655.1 Burkholderiales bacterium | reverse complement strand
GTCACGCATTTCGAGTTCCCGCTGCGCCGAACTTTCGATTGGATGTTGGTGCTGCCACTGGCCATGCCGGCCTATGTGATGGCCTATACCTACACCGACCTGCTCCAGTTTGCGGGGCCTGTGCAAAGCGGCCTGCGCGAGCTGATGGGCTGGACGCGCGCCGACTACCGCTTTCCCGAAGTGCGCTCTACGGGCGGTGCCATGTGGATGCTGAGTTTGGTGCTCTACCCCTACGTTTACATGCTCACACGCACCGCGTTCCTGGAACGCGGCGGCGCGTTGTTGGATGCCGCGCGCGCTATGGGTTTGGGGCCTAGGCAGCGCCTGTGGCGAGTGAGTCTGCCGATGGCGCGCCCTGCCATTGCAGCGGGTGTGGCCTTGGCCTTGATGGAGACCCTGGCCGACTACGGCGTGGTGTCTTACTTCGCGGTGCAGACCTTCACCACAGGCATCTATCGCGCCTGGTTTTCTTTGGGTGACCGAGTGGCCGCCGCGCAACTGGCCATGTGCCTGCTGGGCTTCGTGCTGTTGTTGCTGGCACTGGAGCGGCAGTCGCGCGGCGCGGCGCGATTTCACGGCACCGGCTTGCGCGCCCAGCCGCAGCGCGGCACACCGTTGGCGGGATGGCGCGCTGCGGCGGCCATCGCTTTTTGCGCCCTTCCCGTGCTGCTGGGCTTTGCCTTGCCGTGCGCCCTGTTGCTGCGCTGGGCGCTCACGGTAGGCGATGCGCAATTTGGCCTGCGCTTCATCGAGCTGGCACGCCACAGCGTGACCGTGGCCGGATTGACTGCCGTGTTCGCCGTGGCGGTGGCGGTGCTGGTGGCCTACGCGCGTCGGCTGGACCCGCGTCCGCTGACGCGCTGGGCACATGCCGCCGTAGGTTGCGGCTACGCCCTGCCCGGCTCGGTGATTGCCGTGGGCGTGCTGATCCCGCTGGCGCAGTTCGACAACGCAGTGGCGTTGTGGTGGAAAGCGCAGTTCGGCTGGAACGTCGGCTTGTTGATGACGGGCAGCATTGCAGCTCTGGTGTTTGCCTGCGTGGTGCGGTTTGCCAGCGCCGCACTGCACACCACCGATGCCGCCCTGCAACGCATCACACCGCACATGGACGACGCCGCGCGCAGCCTGGGCCTGAGCCCCTCACGCAGCTTGCAGCGAGTCCACCTGCCACTGCTGCGCCGCAGCTTGCTCACCGCAGGCTTGCTGGTGTTCATTGACACCATGAAAGAGCTGCCCGCTACCTTGGTCATGCGACCGTTCAACTTCGACACGCTGGCCACGCAGGCCTACACCTTGGCATCTGACGAGCGCTTGGCCGAAGCGTCCACCGCGTCGCTGGCCATCGTGGCGGTGGGATTGCTGCCGCTGATATTTTTGTGCCGTCAGATCGCGCGCGAAGGCTTTAAGTCCCGAAATTGAATTTGTTCAACGCCAGCCCGCGCGGTCAAACACTTTCTGCGCGGTGGTGGTCAGCGGCGCCCACTTTTCCACTCCCAATTCGTCGGCCTTGAAGGCACCCAATTTGTCGAGCGCCGGGTTTTTGGTGACGGCTGTTTTCACCACTGGCCACTCGTTGTTGCCATCGGCAAAGTAAGTCTGCGCCGAGTCGCTGGCCAGGTACTCCAAAAACTTCACGGCATTCGCGCGGTTGGGAGCGGTTTTGATGACTCCCGCACCCGACACATTCACATGCGTGCCCCAGGTTTTTTGGTTGGGCCACACCACCGTCAACGCCGCCATGTCTTTCACATCGGCGGGCAAGGTGGAGCGCATCAAACGGGCCACGTAATAAGTGTTGGTCAGCGTGACGCCGCATTCACCGGCGGCCACGGCACGCAACTGATCGGTGTCACCGCCTTTGGGACTCCGCGCAAAGTTGGCCACCACGCCTTTGGCCCAAGCCTCGGTGGCGGCTTCGCTGCTGTGAGCAATCAAGGCGGCACCCAGCGACAAGTTGTAGGGGTGCGAACCTGAGCGCACGCACACCTGGCCTTTCAAGCGCGGGTTACCACGCCTAGTATGCCGCACATAACAGTCCCTACCCGTAGTTGATGT
>JANPNT010000269.1:0-4105 GCA_031427655.1 Burkholderiales bacterium | reverse complement strand
CGCGTTGGTCGCTGACGCCACTGGCGAACTCGGTGCCGCGCACGTCCAAATCGATGGCGATGCCGTCAAATTCCACCGGTGCGTCGTTGGGGTTTTGCACTCGCAGTTTGACCATGAAGCGCAGCTCCAGACCTTGACCGGTGAGCGGCTCCACATTCACGACGTTGACCTTCACGGGCTCGCGGCCGTTGAGGTTGGCGCAGGCGGTGAGGCCGCTGATTGCGAACGCGCTGAGGCAAATCATGAGCAAGCGACGGATGAACATGCGGGCACTCCAAATGGCAGTGCCGCGCAGTGTAGGTCTGACGCTGTTGATGGGCTGCATAAAAGCCATCGGGCAAAATCCAGCATGACTTTTTCTGACCCGAATTTTCCTTTGCGCCGCAGTGTGCGCAGCTACGTGGTGCGCGCGGGGCGCATGGGGCCGGGGCAGTTGAAGGCCTTGAATGAGCTGGGCCCGAGCCTGCTTCAGCCTTATCAGGCGCAGGTGTTGGACTGCCCCGCTTTGTTTGGCCGCACCGCGCCCGTGCTGCTGGAAATTGGTTTTGGCATGGGCGACGCCACCGCCACGATTGCGCAGGCCATGCCCGACACCGACTTCATTGGCGTGGAAGTTCACGGCCCCGGCGTGGGCGCGCTGCTGAAGCAAATTGGTGAACGCGCCCTGACCAACCTGCGCGTGATTCAACACGACGCGGTCGACGTGCTGGAGCACATGATTGCGCCGCACTCACTCGACGGCGTGCATGTGTTTTTCCCCGACCCGTGGCACAAACTGAAGCACAACAAGCGGCGCTTGATACAGCCGCCCTTTGTTGACCTGTTGGCGACCCGGCTGAAGCCGGGCGGATATTTGCACTGCGCCACCGACTGGGAGCCTTACGCGGTGCAGATGCTGCAGGTGTTGTCAGCCACCAAGCATTTGACCAACGCAAGCGCGGACTACGCGCCCAAGCCCGACTACCGTCCGCTGACGAAGTTTGAAAACCGCGGCCTCAAGCTGGGCCACGGGGTGTGGGACTTGGTGTTCACCAAGGCACAAAATTAGCCAAACCCGTCAGGCTTTCCACTCCACCAAGTTCCAATACGCGGTGGCAAAAATCAAAATGCCAAAGGCAATGCGGTACCACGCAAACGCCACGAAGCTGTGGGTGGACACGTAGCGAATGAGCCAGCGTATGCACACCCACGCGGACAAAAATGAGAACACCAGGCCCACGCTGAACAGCGGCACATCGGCCATCACCAAGGTCTCGCGCACTTTGAACAGGCTGTAGGCACCGGCACCGAACAAAGTAGGAACGGCCAAGAAGAAGGTGTATTCGGTGGCGGCTTTGCGGCTCAGGCCAAACAGCATGCCGCCGATGATGGTGGAGCCCGAACGGCTGGTGCCAGGCACGAAAGCCAGGCACTGAACCAAGCCAATCTTGAGCGCGTCCATCACGCTCATGTCTTCGACTTCTTGAACCCGCACGACCACGTTCTTGCGGTTCTCGGCCCACAAAATAATGAAGCCGCCGAGGATGAAGGTGCTGGCCACCACCGTGGGCACAAACAAGGCGGCTTGCACTTTTTTGCCGAAAGTCAGGCCCAGCAACACTGCGGGCAAAAAGCCCACGAACACATTCAAAGCAAACTTGCGCGCATCGCGGTCGTGGCCCAAACCGGCCACCACGCCCGACAGCTTTTGCCAATACAACAACACGATGGCCAAGATGGCACCGGTTTGAATGGAAATCTCAAACGCTTTGACTTTTTCAGGCGTCAAGCTGCCGCCAGTGAAGTCGAGCAGGGAAGCGGCAAGGATCAAATGCCCCGTGCTGGAGACCGGCAAAAACTCGGTCAGCCCTTCGACAATGCCCATGACGGCGGCTTTGATCAGCAGGGCAATGTCCAAAAGTAATCCAGGCGGCTTGAGAAGCCCTGGATGATACCGATGAGGTTCGACGGCCTAAGCCGTCAGCGCACTCACCGAGCCGCTGGCACCAAGGTGATTTCCACTCCGCGCGAAGTCACCGTCACCGATCCCGGCTTGTAGCCTTTGCCTTCGGCGGTTTTCAAGTCCTCAGGCTTGAAGCGGTAAATGGCGATGTCGTTCAGAAGTTGCTCGGCCAACAGCGCACCAAATTTTTCGACCACTGCTTTCGGCTTGTCACCGAGATTGTCGATCTGCACCTTTTCGACCCGCAGCTGAGTCATGCGCACCGCTTGCGCAGCTTCGTCGTAGCGCAGTGCGTAGTCCAGGGCGATGGTGCCGCGAGAGCCTTTGCCGCTGCGGTCCAGGCTGCCGCTGAAGTCGAACTCGGTGGCAATGCGGTTGCTATCACTCAACAACTTGACGCGCGGTGCTTCTACCCGCACCGTCAGCTCGCTCAACAGCCTGCGTTCCAGCGGATATTGCTTGGCAATTTGGCGGGCCACATCGGCTTCGGTCAGCGTGATGGTGCGCGGGCTCACCACGCTGGCACAGCCGGCCAACACCCCAAGCCAGAGCGCAGAGAACGCAAGGCGAGCCATTGGGAAACCTTTTGAAGAGTGACTTGTTTGCATGCCCGATAGCGTACGCGCCAAACGGCGCCACGTTGAAACGGTTGGCAACGCAGCGGTAAGCAAACCCACCGTGATTGACCCTGTGCCTTGACCCTGTCAGCTGCGCTGGCTACATTACTGACCCATTGGTCAGTATCTGCATGCCGCCGACTTTCATACCTCCTCCAGCCGCCACGCACAGCCCGGTACGCCAACGCCGCAAGGAAGCACGCCCGCTGGAATTGCTGGACGCTGCGCTGGCGCTGTTTGTCGAGAAGGGCTTTGCCGCCACGCGCATCGAAGAGGTAGCCGAACGGGCGGGTGTGTCCAAGGGCACGCTGTATCTTTATTACCCAAGCAAAGAAGAGTTGCTGAAGGCAGTCATCCGCGAGTATTTGTCCAACCAGATTGAAGCGGGTGCCGAGCAGGTGCGCCTTCATGTGGGCAGCAATGCCGAACTGCTGCGCACGCTGCTGTGCGACTGGTGGCTGGGCGTGTTCGACAGCCCCGCAGCAGGCGTGTTCAAGCTGGTGATCACCGAGGTGCGCAGCTTTCCTGAAATTGCGTCGTATTACTTCAGCGCCGTGATTGAACCAGGCTCGCAACTGGTGGCCAATATCTTGCAGCGCGGCATTGCAAATGGCGAGTTTCGCGAGGTCAACGTCGAGGCCGCAGTTCATTCACTGGTGCTGCCGATGGTGATGCTGTGCGTGAACAAACACTCCTTGGGTGCGTGCGTGCCTACCGATGTTTTGATGCAGCCCGAAGTGTTTGTGCGCCAACACATGGAACTGATCATCACCGGCATGCTGAAGCCTTCCAGCGCGGTGCGTCTCAAGCCTCGTACAAAATCCACGGGCGCCCCACGCGCTGCACGCAAGTCAGCCACCTCAACTTGAACTGAATGAACAAACCATGAAACGCTGGCTCAAGTGGGTGATTTTGATTTTGGTGGTGGCTGCGATTGCGGGTTTTATTTTGCGAAGCTTGAAAGTGCGCAAGGCGGAGCAAGCGACTGTCAGCGCAGCAGCGGCAGTGCCGGTGGTGTTGGAGCTCAATCCATCTGACTTGGTGACGGTGCAGCAGCAAGACTTGCAGCGCACATTGGCGGTGTCGGGTGCGCTGAAGGCAGTGAACTCGGCGTTTGTGAAAGCCAAAGTGGCCGCGGAATTGAAGGCGCTCACGGTGCGCGAGGGCGACACTGTGAAAGCCGGACAAGTCATTGGCCAGCTTGACACCAGCGAGCTTGAGTTGCGTTTGCGTCAAGCCGAGCAAACCTCGCTCGCTTCTAAAACCCAAGTCGACATGGCGAAGCGCACGCTGGAAAACAACCGCGCTTTGGTGTCGCAAGGTTTCATCTCACCCACGGCTTTGGACACTTCGTTGTCCATGGAAGCTTCAGCCCAGGCCAACTACCAGGCGTCGGTGGCGGCGGTGGCGTTGACGCGCAAATCCAAGGCCGACGCGCTGTTGGTGTCGCCGTTGAACGGTGTGGTGTCGCAGCGCTTGGTGCAGCCAGGCGAACGCGTGGCGGTGGATGCCAAAGTGGTGGAAGTGGTGGACCTGAGCCGCATGG
>JANPNT010000268.1:0-2767 GCA_031427655.1 Burkholderiales bacterium | reverse complement strand
GGCGCGAGTTTGAGCGCGGTAAGCGGAATAAGCGGAATAAGCGGAATAAGTGGAATAAGTGGAATTAGCGACGTAGCAGACTAACTTTTCTCCTTGCATATTGAACATGCCATGTTTAATATGCAGGGATGTTTGACCGATCAGCCACCGCCAGAATTCGCCATGGACTCAGCTTCAGCCCAGCCGTGGCTATTTTGGGTGCGCGCCAAATTGGCAAAACCACGCTCGCCCGCGAGATCGCCAGCGAGCACGCCAACTCCCTTTATTTAGACTTGGAAACCGCCGCCGACCGCGCCAAGCTGGCCGAGCCAGGTGCCTTTTTTCAAGGCAACCGACACCGACTGTTGGTGCTGGATGAAATTCAAAACTTGCCTGAAGTGTTCAGCGAAATGCGCGGCGAAATTGATGCCGACCGCCGCGCCGGTCGTTTCTTGGTGTTGGGCTCGGCGTCGTTCAAATTGCTGCGGCAATCGCAGTCCTTGGCGGGTCGCTTGGCGCTGGTGGACATGGCACCGCTGCTGCTGCCAGAAGTACACCGCAGGTTCGAGGACATCCAAACTTTGTGGCTGCGCGGGGGCTTTCCGGGCAGTTTCACGGCACGCGACGACATCACGGCGTGGGTGTGGCGCGAGAGTTTTGTGCGCCATTTTTTAAACACCGATTTGCCCAATCTGGGCATTGCGGTGCAGCCCGAATTGATGAACCGCTTTTGGCGCATGACAGCGCATTTGCACGGTCAGCTTTTCAACGCCTCCAGCATCGCCAATTCATTGGGTTTGTCGGCCCCCACCGTCACGCGCTACCTCGATCATTTGTGCAGCGCGCTGATGCTGCGGCGCTTAGAGCCGTACCACGCCAACCTGGGGAAACGCTTGGTCAAGTCGCCCAAGGTGTACGTGCGCGACAGCGGCTTGCTGCACTACCTGTTGGGCATGCGCACCGTCAACGATTTGCTCGGCCACCCCAGCACAGGTGCCTCGTGGGAAGGCTTCGTGGTGGAGCAAATTTGCAGCCAACTCGACGCGAGCAGCCAAGTGTCTTTTTACCGAACCGCAGCAGGCGCCGAGTTGGACATGGTGGTGGAAACCGGTGGCAAAAAATTTGGCGTGGAGATTAAGTTTTCCAGCGCACCCAAACCCACCAAAGGTTTTTGGCAAGCCTGCGAGGACGTGGGCGTGGAGAAGGCTTATGTGGTCGCACCCGTGCGCGAAGGCTGGCCGATGGCCGCGAACGTGGACGTGGTCTCGCCCTTGCACCTGCCGTTTTTGTGAACGCTCAAGGGGCGACTTCTGCCAACAAGCCCAACAACCCCGCCTCGTCCAGCACCGTGATCTGAAGCTCGCGCGCTTTGCCGAGCTTGCTGCCGGCCTCTTCGCCGGCCACTACGTAGTGGGTTTTCTTGGACACCGAGCCCGCCACTTTGCCGCCTGCGGCTTCGATCATTTCTTTGGCGGCGTCGCGCGACAAGGTGGGCAGCGTGCCGGTGAGCACGAAAGTTTTTCCCGCCAGCGGTTTGGGTGTTCGGTCTTCCGTGCCGTCTGACTCTGCCCACGTCACGCCCGCAGCGCGAAGTTGCTCCACTACCTCCACGTTGTGCGCTTGGTCAAAGAAGCTGCGCAGGCTGGACGCCACCACCGGGCCGACGTCATTGACCTGCAGCAACTGCTCTGCGGTAGCCGCCAGCACACGGTCGAGTGAGCCGAAATGCTTGGCCAGGTCTTTGGCGGTGGTCTCGCCGACATGGCGTATCCCCAGCGCATAAAGAAAGCGCGCCAAGGTGGTTTGCTTGCTTTGCTGCAAGCCCGCCAGTAAGTTTTGCGCGCTCTTTTCGCCCATGCGTTCCAGCACGCTGAGCTTGGCCAAACCCAGGGTGTAAAGCTCGGGCAAGGTGCGGATCAAACCGGCGTCTACCAACTGATCAACCAACTTGTCGCCCAAGCCTTCCACGTCCATGGCGCGACGACCAGCGAAGTGCAAGATGGCTTGCTTGCGCTGCGCGGGGCAGAACAGCCCGCCAGTGCAACGCCAGTCGACCTCGCCTTCTTCGCGCGCAATGGCGCTGGCGCAAATAGGGCACACGCCGTTCAGGCGTTCGAACAGATCGAAGGGCTCGCCCCTGACTCTCGAATTCCGCTCGTCCTGAGCTGCCGAAGGGTCACCGAGAGGTGTTTTTCCGACCGTCCTGAGCTTGTCGAAGGAAGGATCCAACACCACGCCCACCACCTCAGGAATCACATCACCGGCCCGCCGCACGATCACGGTGTCGCCGATGCGAACGTCTTTGCGGCGCGTCTCGTCTTCGTTGTGCAGCGTGGCGTTGCTCACCGTCGTGCCGCCCACAAACACCGGTTCCAACTTGGCCACAGGCGTGAGTTTTCCGGTGCGGCCGACTTGGATGTCGATGCCCCGCACCACCGTCATTTGTTCTTGCGCCGGGTACTTGTGGGCCACTGCCCAACGCGGTTCGCGGCTCACAAAACCCAATTGCTTTTGCAGCTCCCGCGAGTTGACTTTGTAGACCACGCCGTCGATGTCAAACGGCAGCGCGTCGCGCTTGGCCCCCATGGCTTGATGGAAGGCCACCAGGCCCGCAGCGCCATGCGCCACGACCCGGTCGGCGCACACCGGCACACCCATGGCGCGCAGGGCGTCGAGCAAAGCACTGTGGGTCGGCGGCACCTGCCATCCCTGCACGTCACCCAAGCCGTAAGCAAAAAAGCTCAGCGGGCGCTTGGCGGCGATGGCCGGGTCGAGTTGACGCACCGCG
>JANPNT010000267.1:0-7739 GCA_031427655.1 Burkholderiales bacterium | reverse complement strand
TGCTGCCCGCTTTTGTTCTTGATATTTGAACTTGCCGTAGTCCATCAAGCGGCACACAGGCGGCTCGGCAGCGGCGGCTATTTCAACCAAATCGACATCCAATTCGCCCGCCATGCGCAGGGCTTCCATGGTGCTCACGATGCCCAGCGGTTCATTCTCAACACCGTTCAGACGAACTTCCAGCGCCATGATTTCCCGGTTCAAGCGGTGTTTGCGCTCGGCATTGGGCGTACGGCGGTCAGCAAAAGTAGCGATGGTTCAGACCTTTCAACGAACGCCTAGGCACGCAGCGTTCAAACAATGGGGATGGGCGTGCCCTCGCGTTTCAATATTCAAGTACGAAGGGAAATGTCGGAGGTAATCTTCTGTGTGAAGGATTCGACTGACATGACCCCGAGGTCTTGATTGCCCCGGGCGCGCACCGCAACAGCCCCGTTTGCCTTTTCTTTGTCGCCAACGACCAAGATGTACGGAAGCTTTTGCATCGAGTGCTCTCTGATCTTATAGTTTATTTTCTCGTTCCGCAAATCGGTGGCCACTCTAACTCCTTGTTTTTGCAGCGTTTTTGCCACTTCCAGCGCATATTCGCCGTGCGAGTCAGTGATGCTGGCCACCACCACTTGCACAGGGGCCAGCCAAGCGGGCAACGCACCGGCGTGCTGTTCGATCAAGATGCCAATGAAACGCTCCAGGCTGCCGACGATGGCGCGGTGCAGCATCACAGGATGCGCGCGGGCGCTGGTCTCAGTCACGTATTCGCCGCCCAAGCGCTCGGCGGTGTTGAAATCAACCTGCATCGTGCCGCATTGCCACTGCCGACCCAAAGCGTCTTTCAACGTGTACTCAATCTTCGGGCCGTAGAAAGCGCCGTCGCCTGGCGAAACGATGAAATCAACGCCTGAGCTGCGCAGCGATTCCATCACCGCAAACTCCGCCTTGTCCCACAGGTCATCGGAGCCCACGCGCTTTTCGGGACGCGTCGCGACCTTGTAGATGATGTCGGTGAAGCCAAAGTCGGCGTAGACCTTTTGCAGCAAGGCGGTGTAGGCAATGCATTCCGCCAAGATTTGGTCTTCGGTGCAGAAGATGTGGCCGTCGTCTTGCGTGAAGCCGCGCACGCGCATGATGCCGTGCAGTGCGCCGCTGGGCTCGTTGCGGTGGCACTGGCCGAACTCGCCGTAGCGCAGCGGCAAATCGCGATAGCTCTTGATCCCTTGCTTGAAGATGAGCACGTGGCCGGGACAGTTCATCGGCTTCAGCGCGTATTCCCGCTTCTCCGATTCGGTGGTGAACATGTTGTCGCGGTAGTTGTCCCAGTGGCCGGTTTTCTCCCACAGGTGCTTGTCCAGAATCTGCGGGCCCTTCACTTCCTGGTAGCCGTTGTCTTGGTAAACCGCGCGCATGTACTGCTCGACCTGTTGCCACACCGCCCAACCTTTGGGATGCCAAAACACCAAGCCCGGCGCGCTTTCTTCCATGTGGAACAAGTCCAACTCGCGGCCCAACTTGCGGTGGTCGCGCTTTTCGGCTTCGCCCAGCATGTGCAGGTGCTGGGCCAAATCTTCCTTGGTGGCCCAGGCGGTGCCGTAAATGCGTTGCAGCATTTCATTGCGGTGGTCGCCGCGCCAATAGGCACCGGCCAGCTTCATCAGCTTGAAGTGTTTGAGCTTGCCGGTGCTCGGCACGTGCGGGCCGCGGCACAAGTCTTCAAACGCACCTTCGCGGTAGAGCGACACGTCTTGGTCGGCCGGAATGCCTGCGATGATTTCGGCCTTGTAGTGCTCGCCCAAGCCTTTGAAATACGCCACCGCATCGTCGCGCGGCAACACACGACGCTCGACCTTCTCGTCCTTCTTGGCCAGCTCGATCATCTTGGCTTCGATGGCGGCGAGGTCGTCCAAAGTGAATGGGCGCTGGTAGGAAAAGTCGTAGAAGAACCCGTTCTCAATCACGGGGCCGATGGTGACTTGCGCATCGGGAAACAGCTCCTTCACTGCATACGCCAACAGGTGCGCCGTGGAGTGGCGAATCACCTCCAAACCGGCGGCGTCTTTCTCCGTGACGATGGCCAGCGAGCTGTCATGCTCAATGCGAAAACTGGTGTCCACGACCTGCGCCGCATCGCCCTGCCCGACCCTTCCCGCCAATGCCGCTTTGGCCAAACCCGCACCAATGCTGGCGGCCACTTCGGCCACCGTGACCGGGCCCGGGTATTCGCGTTTGGATCCGTCGGGGAGTTGAATTGAGATCATGAGGAAAGCTCCGGAAAACAAAAAAGCGCGGGGTCAGCCGCGCTTTGGAAATTGCAAAAAAGGAAGATGTTGACGAGCGCGGGCCGTTACACCGGGTAGGTGTTGGACGTAGTTCGCGGTGTCATAACCATGGTGCCTTTCTCGCTCTTTCTGTGGTGTTTGGACCTTCGATTGTAGGCGAGCAAATTCGCTGAAAACGCATTGAGAAAGCCCACCCAACTGTTGAGGTTGGGTGGGCTTCTGTGCAGATTGATTACTTCAGCAAATCAGGCAACGTGTCCTCCGGCGTGGGCGGCGCAAACGACGCGACGCTGACTTGGGTTTGGGTGTCTGCGGAACCCAAGCTCCACTCCGTCAGGTAAGCCACCAAGCCGCTGGACGATGCGCTGGCCGAAGCTGGCACTTCGCCTTCAGGTGTCGTTGCAACCGGCTCATCGTCACTGCCGCCGCAGGCTGCCAAAACACTGGCCGATGCGAGCACACAAATCAACAAGGTTTTGTTCATCATGTTTTCCTTGTGGGTTTTTTCACTTCGAGCCAGGAATTGGCGTGTTCAGGTAAGGAAACCCAGGCAGCAAAGTGATCTTGGCTTGATCCACTGCATCGTGCAACTTGAATGCCGTGGCACCCAATGGCACTGCGCTCGGCTTGCAGGCTGCACCAAACTTCAATGCATCAGCATCGCCGTTGGCCACACACAAACCGCCCATCACCGCCACCAATGAGATGTCAACAACGTCGTCTTTCGGACGGCGACCATTCGGGTAACCCGCGTTGTCGGTGCCACCGGCCAGGATGTTGCCGACGATGCCCAAGCGGTTTTGCATGGCCTCCGGTGTGGCCGCAATGGCGGTGTTCAAACGCAGCATTTCCGAGCCTTTCACATTGGCCGGTTGGTTCACGCCTTTGATGCCGGTGAGGAACGTGGTAACCAAATCGTTGCGCGGGAAGTTGGTGGGTGCCGTGCCGGGGATAGCCAAGGCAATTTCCAACAGAGCGGGCAGCGTGGGGTTGGTCACGTACACAGCAAACTGGCCGTCGTCTTTGGGCTGCGAACTGTTGAACTTGTCTTTGTCAGGCAAGCCAATCACCACCTCGTTGACCAGCGGCATGCCCAGGCGCGACACCTGCGTCCATGCGCCGCCCGGAATGGCGGTGGTCTGGTAGCCGCTCTTTGGCGTGGGGTTGAGCAACTGGCCTTGACGCAGGCTGGCTGTGGTCCAACCACCAATCACCGGGTCGGTGGAGCCGGCAGCGGTCAGACAAGTTTTTGGCACTTCAATGGCCAGCGTGGTGACGTTTTTGTCAGCCAAATCGCCGGGGCCTGCGGCATTGATGAGGGCCGGGTTGGTGATGACCGACAGCGGCGCGTTCACCAAGTCAAAAATGGTGCCCAGGTTGACGGCAAACGGGTCTTGACGCTGACCCACAAACAGCTTCGCCGGCATGGCGCAACCAGGAATGGTCACTTCATACACGTGCTTGCCAGCGTAGGCCACATAGTTGGGAATGGTCTTGGGGCCGATGTTGTCCGACGGCTTGTCAAAGGTAGTTTTGCCATTGGCGTTGTTGGTGACGGAGCTGCGCGTGCCGGTGCGGCGGTCGCCGCGCATCACGTCTACAGTGAAGCTCTCATTCACATTTAATGCGGCTGCGTTCAGGTCGGTCACGCCGCCCGCTTGCGTGAGTGGAATGGCCACGTTCACGCCGCCAATGGGCAAGGTGATGCCCTTGAGCGTGTTTTTAAAGCGGAACTGAAACGTCAGGTCTTCCTTGGCATCGCCGTTGTTGTCGATGTGAATCTCGTACAACGCGTTCGGGTCCAGCTTGAAGTAATTGGGGCCGCCGTAAGCGTCCTGCAAAGGCGCGTAATTGGCAATCAGCGTGACGTAAGCACCACGACCGGCTTCGTAGCTGTTAAACATGTAGAAGTCGCTTGCATCTACCTTCGGTGCGGTGGTGATGAACGGCGCTTCGCGGTGGCTGGAGGCCATGGCCGTGGTGGCACAGAGCGCAGTGACGGCGGCACAAACGGCCGTCGTGACGGTCAGTGCGCGTTTGAATTTGAACGTTTTGCCTTGCATTTTCATTCCTTCGTGTGGTGTGAACAAACGCCACGCCCTGAGGTACGCGGCGGCTTGAGCGTCTTCATCTCAAAGCCGCGTCAGGTTTGCATACGCAGGGGGTCGCGGCTTGGATGCACGGGGGAATGAAAAAACTTTTTGGGTCAGCGCAGGCGGGGCAGTCCAACGCAAATCAGCCAAGTTCTGCTTTGCTACTGCCAAATACAAACAGAACCCGTTAGGACTGAGCTTTTCGATGGCCCGGCGCGCGTTGGCGGGTAATTTGGTGGGCTGTTTCACGGGCGGGCCAAGCGATCTTTCCAGCAATCCACGCCACCTGGACGGGTTCGGTAAACCGTGATTGCGCCTGCCACAGTGCTGCTGGACACTTGGCCTGGGTAGCCTTGAACTGTCGCGACGATGCTTTCCACGGTTGGGCGCGCGATCAGTTTGCGCAAATCACTGGCCCTTTGATGCCGGGTGCAGCCGTTGTCGCAGAGACTTGTTTTTTGCTAGCGCGAGGTGGCCATGACCCCGCCAAAGCCTTGGCGCTGATTGCGCGCGGTGTGATGCGCGTCGGCATGGTGCTGGGCGACGAAATAACGCCGGTTCGAGCCTTGTTTGAACGCTACGACAATGTCCCTGCGTCGCTGGCCGACGCCTGTTTAGTGCGCATGAGCGAACTCTATGAGTTGCCGCATCTTCACCTTAGACACCGATTTCCACATCTACCGTCGTCACGGGCGTAGGGTGATCCCGCTTTTGAGTCCGCGGTGAAGCGAGCAGGCGATTTTTTAGACCTGACCACGCCTTCCCGTGACCCCACTACCCCGGCATGTCCGGCTGGCTGGCCCGTCAAGCCGCCTTTTCGTCGCTCCACCACGAGGCGCCAAACTGGCCCTCCAGCCAACCGATGAAGTCATTTACTTTGGCCGGCACCAGCCTCGGCGACGGGTATACCGCGTGAATTTCCTGAGCGGGAAGTGACCAGCCTGCCAGCAACGGAACCAGTGCCTGGGTGCGCAGCGATTCGCTCGCCACATACGCCGGTAGCGCCGCCACCCCCATGCTGCTCCGCGCCGCCAGCAGCAGCGCCGAAAGATTATTCGACCGCAACGGGCCCTTGACCGGTATGGACACCGTGCGCTGCCGCGCATCGGTGAAATGCCAGCGCGCGTCACCTTGCACTGTGCTGTAAACCAACGCGTCATGATCGGCCAGACTGGCCGGCTCCAGCGGTTTGCCGCGTTTGTGCAGGTAATCGCTGGAGGCCACCACTACCCACGGATTGATGCCCAGGAAGCGCGAACCGAGCGAAGAGTCGGCCAGCGGGCCCATCCGGATCGCGAGGTCAATGCCATGCTCGACCAGATTGACATAACGGTCTTCAAAGTTGAGCTCAATCTGCAGTTGCGGGTGCATCTGCATGAAGCGCAGAACCAGCGGGGACAGGACACGCCGCCCAAAGGCAACCGAAGTGCTGATACGCAGCTGGCCGACCACAGCAGACTGCATCAGCGCGGCCACGCTGTCGGCTTCTTCGACATGGTGCGCGATCAGCTTGCATTTTTCGTAGTACAGCGCGCCAATCTCGGTCGGCGTCACGCCGTGGGTAGACCGGTGCAGCAGGCGCGAGCCAAGTTGTTTTTCAAGATGCGCCACCAGCTTGGTGGCCGAAGGCTGGCCCATGCCCATGTCGGCGGCCGCCTTGCTAAAGGAGCCCAGGTCCACGACGCGGATAAAAAGTTCGATGGCTTGTAGTCGGTCCATGGCTCAGCAATAGAAGTGACGGGTGATTCCAGTATTCCTAAATGGAATAAGCATCATGCCGGTCTTGGGGATTCCGCGCTGGCCCGGCGCATCGCAACATCCTACTACGCGCTGATTCACTACAAAAGGAGACAACATGACAAAGATGAAAGCCGCCATGGCCGCCGTGCTGGTGATGGAAAAAGAAGGCGTCACGCAGGCCTTCGGTGTGCCGGGTGCGGCCATCAACCCGCTGTATTCGGCGATGCGCGAGCGCCAATCGATCGCGCACATTTTGGCGCGCCATGTTGAAGGTGCCTCGCACATGGCTGAGGGATACACGCGGGCGGCTGCCGGCAACATCGGCGTCTGCATCGGCACCTCTGGCCCGGGTGGCACTGACATGATCACCGGCCTGTATTCGGCCAGCGCCGACAGCATTCCGATTTTGTGCATTACCGGCCAGGCACCGCGCGCCCGGCTCTACAAGGAAGATTTTCAGGCGGTCGACATCGAATCGATTTCCAAGCCGCTCACCAAATGGTCGTACATCGTGCGCGAACCTGGCCAGTTGCCGCGCGCCTTTCAGCAGGCGTTTCATTTGATGCGTTCGGGCCGGCCCGGACCGGTGCTCCTTGATTTGCCGTTCGACGTGCAGATGGCCGAGATTGAATTTGACATCGACACCTATGAGCCGCTGCCGGTGTACAAACCGTTTGCATCGCGCAAGCAGATCGAGAAAGCACTCGACATGCTGGCCGCAGCCGAGCGTCCACTGATCGTTGCCGGCGGCGGCATCATCAATGCAGATGCCAGCGACTTGTTGGTTGAGTTTGCCGAACTCACCGGTGTGCCAGTAATTCCGACGCTGATGGGCTGGGGCACTATCCCGGACGACCATCCGCTGATGGCCGGCATGGTTGGCCTGCAGACCAGCCACCGCTACGGCAACGCGACGATGCTGGCCAGCGATTTTGTCCTCGGCATCGGCAATCGTTGGGCGAATCGCCACACCGGCTCGACCGAGGTTTATTGCAAGGGACGTACCTTTGTCCACGTCGATATTGAGCCAACGCAGATCGGCCGCGTTTTCACGCCCGATTTGGGCATCGTGTCCGACGCGAAAGCAGCGCTAAAGTTGTTCATCGAAGTGGCCCGTGAACGCAAAGCCGCGGGGCAGATGCCGTCACGCAGCGATTGGGCGCACCGCTGTGTCGAACGCAAGCGGCTGATGCACCGCAAGACCCACTACGACAACGTGCCGATCAAGCCGCAACGTGTGTACGAAGAGATGAACAAGGTTTTTCCGCGCGACACCGTGTATGTCAGCAACATCGGGCTGAGCCAGATCGCCGCCGGTCAGTTTTTGAATATTTTTGGTCCGCGCCAGTGGATCAACTGCGGCCAAGCCGGCCCGCTGGGTTGGTCGATGCCAGCGGCGCTTGGCGTGGTGGCAGCCGACCCGTCGCGTACCGTGGTGGCAATCACCGGCGACTATGACTTCCAGTTTCTGATCGAGGAGCTGGCAGTGGGCGCGCAGTTCAACCTGCCCTATGTGCATGTGCTGGTTAACAATTCGTATTTGGGTCTAATTCGCCAGAGCCAGCGCGGTTTCGAAATGGATTTCTGCGTGCAGCTGGCGTTTGACAATATCAACGTCCCGGATTCCGAAGAC
>JANPNT010000266.1:0-1520 GCA_031427655.1 Burkholderiales bacterium | reverse complement strand
CTATGGGACACAAAGTCAGTGTTCTCGAAGAGCGGCGTAGCCAAAAATGGACCGCTGCGGCCGTCTTGCAGCCGACGTTCCTTCTGCCGCCCACGCTCCTAGCTTGCAGTACTCGCGCTGGAGGCATGTCCTGCGGCCTTCATCTTGCGCAAGCGCAAGAGAAGCCACGCGACGATGGCCACGTTCAACATATTCCAGGCAATGCCGTTCGCAAACGCAGCGCGATACGAACCAGTGGCATCGAAAATGGCGCCCGACATCCAGCCCCCCAGCGCCATACCGAACAGCGTGGCCATGAGCACGGTGCCGACGCGGGCACCGGCTTCTTTGGGCGTGAAGTGTTCGCGCACGATGAGGGCGTAGCTGGGCACGATGCCGCCTTGGAACAGGCCGAACAAAATCGACACCACGTACAACGACACCAAGCCGTTGAACGTGAAAAACAGCAGCAGCGCACTGCCTTGCAGCACCGAGCCCAGCAGCAGCGTGCGCAGACCACCAATGCGATCAGAAATCCAGCCCGACGCCAATCGGCTGACGATGCCAAAGCCCAGCATCAGTGACAGCATTTCAGCGCCGCGCGCTGCGCCAAACCCCAGGTCACCGCAGTAAGCCACGATGTGCACTTGCGGCATCGACATGGCCACGCAGCACGACACACCGGCAACGCACAACAAAGTTTGCAGCGCAGCGGGCGACATGCCGATCGGGCGGTCACGGGCCAAACTGGACGCGCTGGTGGCCACGAGCGCATCCATGACTGCAGCGTCGACAACGGGCGGCTTGCGCCGCAGCGCGAACGCCAGCGGCAACATCACCACAGCGCAAAAAATGCCGGTGCCGATGTAGGTCTGCCGCCAGCCCACACTGTCGATGAAATGCTGCAGCACCGGCGGCCACAGTGCGCCGGCCAGGTAGTTGCCGCTCATGCAAATGGCCACCGCAATGCCGCGCCGCTTGGTGAACCACTGCGAAGTGTCGGCCACCAAGGGCGCAAAGGTGGCCGCAGTGCCCAGCAAGCCAATGAGCAGCCCCTGCGCCAAGTTGAATTGCCAGAGCAGGGTGGCCGAACCGGCAGCGATGAAACCCGCGCCCAAACCCACGCCGCCCAGCAGCACAGGCACCATCACGCCGAAGCGGTCTGACAGCTTGCCCATCAAGATGCCGCCCACACCAAAGCCGATCATGGTGAGCGTGTACGGCAACGACGCATCGGCCCGCGTCACGCCAAATTCAGCCTGAATGCGCGGAAGCACCACGGTGACGGAATACATGCCGGAGCCGCCCAAGGTCATGAGCAGCAGGGACACCATCAGGCGTCCCCAGGCATAAGGCGAATCGGTGGCGGGTGGGCTCCGGCCGACCGTGTCAAAGGCTGATGTCATGCCCGATAGTGAACCTAACTGTGAAGCTGCTTCAGCAAACCAGGTGCTTGCGTGCTCGGTGCAGGCGCACAAAGAGGTTGTCTTCGGAAATGGCCAGGGCTCGGCACACGTCTTCGGTGGAACGGTCTTGCAGCA
>JANPNT010000265.1:0-1801 GCA_031427655.1 Burkholderiales bacterium | reverse complement strand
TCACTGCCTTGCTGGCTGGCGGTGCACCGCGAAATTCGCTCCAGCAAGCTGGTGCGTTTGGTTTACGACTTTTTGGCTGAGTCGATTCCGCGCGCGCTGGTGCTCGACGAGTGACGGCAACCGGTCACGCGACGCGGCGCTTCACGGTTGGCGCGACCCATGCGTTTTTGCATGGCAGACATGCTCGGTCGAGCGTAGACAAGCAAACGGCGCCCTGCCAAAGTTCACTTCTTGCTTAACCTTTGAAGCTGCTTTCCAACCCCACCCGAATGAGCCTGCACATGCCTGCTGCGCCGATGATCAAGCCGATTTCAGCGCCCACGGCAGCGCCCACGGCAGCGCCCATCGGCATGGCCGGCATCCTGGCCGCGTTGATGTCGCACAGTCGATGGCTCAGCGCCGGTGGCGCGCTGATGCTGTTGGCGATGCTGCCCACCTTCGCGCTGTCCCTGCTGCACCGGCAGCAGTTCAACGGCATCAATGCTTATGACAAGCCGCTGAAGTTCCAGCTCTCGCTGGGCGTCTATCTGCTGTGCCTCGCATGGATGCGCGGCTACCTGACGCCCGCCGGTCGCGAGTGTCGCGTGGCGGTGCTGACCGACGTGGTGCCCACCGTCGCTGCGTTCGGCGAGGTCGCCTACATCCTGTGGCGGGCCAGCCGCGGCGAGGCGTCGCACTTCAACATCGCTTCGCCGCTGGCGAGCGCGCTGTACGGCCTGATGGGCGTCGGCGCGCTGCTGCTGGTGGCGGCATCCGGTGTGCTGGCGTGGTTGCTGCGCCGCCATGCGTTGCCCGGTCTGAATGCCGCTTTCCTGACCAGCCTGCGCCATGGCTTGTGGCTAACGATGATCCTCGGCGGCGTGGCGGGCATCTACCTCAGCGGCCAAACCGGCCATGCGGTCGGCGCTGCGCCCGGTGCCATGAGCAATGACGCTTTCGGGCTGCCGCTGAGTGGTTGGTCGCGTACCGGGGGCGACTTGCGTGTGCCGCACTTCCTCGGCATTCATGCGATGCAGTTCCTGCCGTTGTTCGGCTGGGCGGCTTCGCGGTGGTGGCCCGAGGCGCGTGGCATCCTGTGGGTGCATGGCGCAGCCGTCGCCTATGCGCTGTTGACGGCGCTGGCGTTCATGCAGGCGGCGGCTGGCGTGCCGTTGCTGTTTGGGCTTTGATCGACTCTTCGGAGGAAGCTTCTTGAGGCTCAGCGCGACCGCGCTAAGCGCGGATCGAGCAAATCCCGCAGCCCATCGCCCATCAAGTTCAGGCCCAGCACGCTCAGCGCAATCGCCAGCCCGGGCCATATGGCGAGCTGCGGGGCTTGAAACATCATGCTCTGCGCTTCGTTCAACATGCGGCCCCAACTGGGCATGGGCGGCTGTGTGCCCAGGCCCAAATAACTCAGCGCCGCCTCGGCCAAGATGGCCACCGCGAATTGAATGGTGGCCTGCACAATCAGGCCGCTGGCGATGTTGGGCATCACGTGGTGGACGGTGATGTGCCACGGGCCTTTGCCGCAAGCGCGCGACGCCAACACGTAGTCGCGCGACCACACGCTTTGCGCCGCCGCCCGCGTGATACGCGCAAACACCGGCACATTGAAGATGCCGATGGCCACGATGGACGTCACCAGCCCGGGCCCGTAAATGGCGGTGAGCATGATGGCCGACAGCAGTGCCGGGAAGGCGAAGCTGAAGTCGGCCGCGCGCATGACGACCTCTTCGACCCAACCGCGGTTCGCGGCAGCCAGCAAGCCCAAGGACACGCCGAACACGATGCCGATGCCGACCGCAATCACGCCCACCGC
>JANPNT010000264.1:0-3220 GCA_031427655.1 Burkholderiales bacterium | reverse complement strand
TGGCTTCTACTTGGTCGTGGGTGACGAACAAAGACGTAACTCCCAACTCGCGGTGCAGCTTTTGAATTTCTAAACGAGTCTGTGCGCGCAGCTTCGCGTCCAGGTTGCTGAGGGGTTCGTCAAACAAAAAAACTGCGGGTTGACGAACGATGGCGCGGCCCATGGCCACACGCTGGCGCTGCCCGCCCGAAAGCTCACGCGGCTTGCGTTCCAGGAACGACCCAATCTCCAAAATTTTCGCGGCCTTGTCGACGCGCGCTTTGATCTCAGCCATCGGCACCTTGGCGATTTTCAAGCCGTAGGCCATGTTGTCGAACACGCTCATGTGAGGGTAGAGCGCGTAGTTTTGAAACACCATCGCGATGTCGCGGTCGGCAGGCTCCACATCGTTGACCACGCGCCCGCCGATGGAAATTTGCCCGGCTGAAATTTCTTCAAGCCCCGCCACCATGCGCAGCAGCGTGGACTTGCCGCAACCCGAGGGCCCGACGATGACGATGAATTCGCCGTCGGCCACTTCGGCGCTCACGCCGTGGATCACCTGGTTGGCTTTCGGCCCGCTGCCGTAGCGCTTGACGATGTCTTTGATGGAGATGGATGCCATGGTTATTTGGTTTGTTATTTTTCGCGCTATTTCTCTGTGTCCACAAGGCCCTTGACGAACCACTTTTGCATCAGCATCACCACCAGCGCGGGCGGGATCATGGCGAGGATGGCGGTGGCCATGACCAAATTCCATTGGTTCTGGGAGTCGCCACCAGAGATCATGCGTTTGATGCCGATGACCACCGGATACATGTTTTCGTTGGTGGTCACCAGCAGCGGCCACAGGTATTGGTTCCAGCCGTAAATGAACTGAATCACAAACAGCGCGGCAATGCTGGTGGCCGACAGCGGCACCAAGATGTCTTTGAAAAACCGCATCGGCCCGGCACCGTCGATGCGGGCGGCTTCCACCAATTCTTCAGGCACGGTCAGGAAAAATTGGCGGAACAAGAACGTGGCTGTGGCCGACGCGATCAGCGGAATCGTCAGGCCTGCAAAGCTGTTCAGCATGCCCAAATCGGCCACTACTTTGTAGGTCGGCCCTATGCGCACTTCCACCGGCAACATCAAGGTGATGAAGATGGCCCAAAAGAAAAACATGCGAAACCGAAACCGGAAATACACGATGGCAAACGCTGAGAGCAGCGAGATGCTGATCTTGCCGAAAGTGATGATGAGTGCGGTGACCAAACTCACCAACATCATGCGGCCCACGGCCGCATTCGACCCCGGCCCGCCGCCGCCACCGCTCAGCGCCGCGAGGTAGTTTTCAATCAGGTGCGGGCCCGGCAACATGGGCATGGGCATCTGCACCATTTCTTCAGCAGTGTGCGTCGACGCGACAAAGGCGATGTAGAGCGGCAGCGCCACGATCAGCACGCCAATGATGAGAATGGCGTGGGCCAAGAAGCCAAGGGCGGGGCGACGTTCAATCATGATTCACTCACAAGCCAGCGGGCGAAGCCCATCAGTTAACTCCTTCCCCCCTTGACGGGGCAAGGCCAGGATGGGGGTGGAATGGCGACAGTACAAAGCACTGCGCAAATGCAACATCAGTAATTCACCTTCTTCTCGACAAACCGAAACTGCACCACTGTCAGCGCCACCACGATCACCATCAGCACGACAGACTGCGCTGCCGAGCCGCCCAAGTCCATGGCCTTGAAGCCGTCGTAGTACACGCGATAAACCAAGATGGCGGTGTCTTTGCCAGGACCACCCTGCGTGGCCGCATCGATGATGGCGAAGGTGTCAAAAAACGCGTAAACCACGTTGATGACTAGCAAGAAAAACGTGGTCGGCGACAGCAGCGGAAATTGGATGGTCCAAAACCGGCGCCACGGCCGCGCGCCGTCAATGGCTGCCGCCTCAATCAACGACTTAGGAATGCTGGCCAGGCCCGCCAGGAAGAACAAAAAGTTGTAAGAAATTTGCTTCCAAATGGCGGTCATGACCACCAACGTCATGGCTTGGTTGCCGTTGAGCAAGTGGTTCCAGTCCACTCCCACTTTGCCCAGCAAGTACGCCACCACGCCGATGCTGGGCGAGAACATGAACAGCCACAGCACGGCAGCCACGGCTGGTGCCACGGCGTAGGGCCAAATCAGCAGGGTTTTGTAGATCATCGCGCCGCGCACCACGCGGTCGGCAAAGATGGCCAGCACCAGCGAAATGGCAATGCCCAAGACCGCCACCAAACTTGAAAAGATGGCCGTGGTTTTGAACGACTGAAGGTAGGTTTCGTCCTTCCACAAATTGCGGAAGTTCTCCAGGCCGATCCACTGCACCGAGGTGCCAAACGCGTCGGACTGCTGAAACGATTGCAGCAGCGCTTGGCCCGCAGGCCAAAAGAAAAACACCGCAATCACAAAGACTTGCGGTGCCAGCAAGAGCCAAGGCAACCAGGCGGAGCGGAAGACGACGCGTTTTTCCACAGTCAGTTCTCGGTCAGCTTTTCGATTTCTTGGGGTGCAGGTTGCGACCGACATGCGCAGTCACACCGTATTGCCCCCCTTCCCCAAGACGGGGAGGGCTGGGGAGAGGTGAAAACGTGTCAGTGACAGCGCTTGTGTTCGACAGCGGGCTCGGCGCATGCGCCTCGAAAGCCCCGCTTCACCCCCAACTTCCCTCCCCGCGTTGTCGAGTTCGCAAGGAAGGAGCGAATTCATCAGCCCTTATTTGCCTTCTCAAACCGCTCCAACAACTCATTCCCACGCTTCACGATGGAATCCAGCGCTTCTTTAGACGACTTCTTGCCGCCCCAAACCTGTTCCAACTCTTCGTCTTCCACCGCGCGAATTTGCACGTAGTTGCCCAAACGGATGCCGCGCGACTTGTCGGTGGTTTTGCGAATCATTTGCGTCACGGCCACGTCGGTGCCCGGCTTTTCTTTATAGAAGCCCGACTTCTCAGTCAACTGATAAGCGGCGGTGGTGATCGGCAAGTAGCCCGTGCGCTTGTGGCTGGCCGACTGCACTTCTGCGCTCGATAGGTAGTTGAAGAACTCCGCCACGCCTTTGTAGTCGGCCTTATTGCGGCCTGACAACACCCACAAGCTCGCGCCACCAATCACCGTGTTCTGCGGCGCACCGGCCACGTCCGGGTAGAAAGGCAGTGGTGCCAGCGCATAGCCAAACTTGGCGTTCTTGGCCACGTTGCCGTAAAAGCCGCTGCT
>JANPNT010000263.1:0-1887 GCA_031427655.1 Burkholderiales bacterium | reverse complement strand
GGCCTGATAGCCGTAGGTGTAGACGCGATTCCCCGTGCTGTCGGTGCTCGTGATGGTGTTGATGCGGCGAGTAGATTCGCTGCTCGTGAGCGCAAAGTACGAAAAGTCGATGCGTCGAACATCGCTTGGGCCCGTGGTGACGCTGGACACTTCGGGCGAACCGCCTTGCACATAGGCGATGTTTGCGTAGTTGCCGTTGCGATCGGTGATCTTGGTCGTGTACAGCGCTGCAAGCGCTTGAGTGCCACCGCTTGGAATGCCGACCGCCTGAGTCATGTCGTATCGCACCCCATCGGGTGAATACACCACCACGCCACTTCCACTGCAGTCGGCACGCCACCGCTGGGTTGAAATCAGCGTTGCACCTGCCGTCGCGCTGCCCGCAAGAATTTGCGTGCTACCGTCCGGCAGCTCCAGCACAGGGTCTTTGAGCACATCGGTGTAAAGCCTTCCTCCGCACGGCCCAATCGTCGCCTTGTAAAGAATGCGACCAAAGTGGACCGACCAGCCTACACCCGCCGACCCAAAGAAAGTGTTTGGGTTGGATTCATTGACCGCAGCGTTGTTGTACGAGCGAGTAACTTGGATGTCAAACCCACCGTTGCCTGGAACGTTGATGTCAACGTAGTGCAATTGCAGCGACCCGTTGAACGGGTCGATGTGCTCGTTGAAATTCTGGTTGACAGAACTCCGATTCGGATCGAGGCCCGGACCCTTGTAAAAGTCGGGGATGACTTCCTGGCAAATGGCGGAGATTGAGACACACCATAGAGTTGTAACTGCCAAGCGCAATCGTTTCATTCTTTTGTTCTCCCGAGCTGCGACAGTCCATGAATTCCTCTGCAGACTGCGCGTTGCACAGCCGTGCTTCGGTGAGGAAACCTGTGGGGTACGGCGAACTTCAAAACGTTACGTCGTATAGGAACTCAATTGACAACTTGGAGGAAATTGACTGTTTCCGTGTCGCCCCAAACCGAGCACGTTCCCGCCCCCCAGACGGCGATCTTCTTCCCCATTGCAAACGCTGCAAGTACCGCGGCTACTTGAATCTTTCCGGCCGGCGTTGTCCCGTCGATGGCCCACCTGCTCGCCACGGTTGCGCAGGCCGGCGCACCGCTTTGCGGGGCATCTGTACTTACGAGCAACGCATCGGTTTGCATAAAGTATGGGCCTACGATATTTCCAGCACCTGCGACGCCCGCACCACAAAACAAAGGGCTCAGCAAAAAAACACTTGCAACCCACTTCTTCATGAAACCTCCCGTGGTTCTAGTTTTCCATCCCGAAACTGACGATCGGGCACGAGGCCGGAGCCGAAGCATTCTCGTAGTAGACGAAGACCCTGCGGTTGCTCAGCTTGGCAGCCAAGATCAACGACCAGAAGCGATTGACATCCGCTCGCGTCGTGTTGGCCGGAAAGTTCAACCCACCGTTGGTACACGGAGACGGCGTGAACCAAACGGTCACAACGTCTCCGGGGTAGTTCTCGAGGCGCCAAGTTGCTGGCACATCTGACATTTGCACCATGGCCGCCGCAGCGGCAGCGTGCAAACCAAAAAACAGCAACAACACTCCAAGCAATTTTTTCATCGCATCTTTCTTCAAACTGATGAAACTCCAAAGCCGCGGGGCCCAGCGATCTTGCCCGCTCATTGCATCTCGACGTAGTCAACGCCGCAACCGGTATCGCGCGGAGCATGTGCGTAGAAGCGGACGCGGCGGCCAGAGGCTCTGGCTGTGAGCATGGTGGCTACGGCGATCTTGTAGCCGTCCATGCCCATGGTCGCGGGGGTCAGCGAAATCGTCGGGCAGCCAGCAGGGAAAGGCTTGTCAACATCATCGAGACGCCACACGATGACCTGCACCCCTGTGGCCGACGAGTAGCTG
>JANPNT010000262.1:0-5345 GCA_031427655.1 Burkholderiales bacterium | reverse complement strand
GACGGGGTTTCCCGAAAATGCATGCGAAGCCTCTCAGCGACACGGACAGTCGAACTTGAATTTCAGGGCACTGCTGGAGTGGCTGGAAACAGCATTACCTGCTTTTTTTGAGGGGCGCGTCTTGCCGGTAGACGCCGCCGTAGCCGACCGTTGGGGGCACCTGCTGGCGCAGGCCAAACGACCGCTGCGGTCACGCAGCTCCGAATTGACGGCTATCGACGGCTTGCTGGTCGCCACCGCTGCGCACCACGGCATGAGCTTCGTAACGCGCAACGTGATGGACGTGAAAGGCCTGTCGGTTCAGCTCGTCAATCCTTGGGAAGCTTGAGCGGGCGCGTTGATGGTCTGTACCACGCGGTGCGGATAAGGAATCTCGATGCCCCGTTCATTCAGCACCGCCAGCACCGCCAAGTTCACCTCTGACTTCACATTGCCTTGGCCGTTTTCTGGGTCGCGTATCCAGAACAACAAGCTTAAGTCCATGCCGTCGGCGGCAAAGGCGGTGAGTTGCACGCCGGGGCCGGGGTCGGTGATGACGCGGGGCACTGCTGCCATGGCGGCTTCCAGCGGTGCTTGCAGGGCGCGCACGTCGGTGCCGTAGGCGACTTGCACGCTGCTGGTGAGCAGCACGCGCGGGTCGGCGAGGCTGGAGTTTTCTACGCGCTGGGTGATGAGCATTTCGTTGGGGACGATGGCTTCGCGGCCGTTAAGGGCGCGGATGACGGTGTAGCGGGTGCGGATGTCGGTGATGCGACCGTCGAAGTTGTCGACCTTGACCATGTCGCCAATGCGCAGCGAACGCTCGGCCAAGATGACAAAGCCGCTGACGTAATTGGCGGCAATTTTTTGCAAACCAAAACCCAAGCCCACGCCAATCGCGCCGCCCAACACGCTGAGCGCCGTGAGGTCAATTCCCACCGTGGCCAAGGTGAGCAACAGGCCGATGAACAGCAAGCCCGCGCGCACGAGGTTGGACACCATTTTGCGCACTGACAAGTCGCTGTTGGTATAGCCGACATCCCCACCCGAGGTGCTGCTGCCCACCGGCCCGCGCAGCAACTGCTTTTCAGCAGCCGCAGACACCCACAGCGCCAACATCATCACCAGCACACCGGTGATGAGCGCTTCTACGGCGTCGCGCAATGACACCTGAGACGCGCCCACCTTCCAGCGGATATTTTCCATTTCACCGAGCAGCAGCGGCAACACACCGATGATCCACAACAGCACCGCCAACCAGGCCATCCAAGACACGCTGCGCTCGAACACGCGCATCCAGCGCGAGTTGGGAAAACTGGCCCGCAACACGCGCACGGTCAGGCGTATCACCAGCAACGAAATCAGCATGGGGATGGCCAGCTTGAACACCGCCGCGCTCACGGTGCCAGCCAGCGTCAACTTGGCGGTGTAGGCAATCACCAAGGCTGTGGCCGGGAACAGGACGCCGTCGTAGATGTGGTCACCAAACCAGACCGAAGCTTGGGGCGGCGTCCTGCCGCGCAGCAAACGCACGGTGGCCCAGGCCAGCAACAAGCAGGCCGCGAGAACACCCAAGCTGATGAAGGAGTTGGCTTGGAACAGGGAGGTGAGAAGCGTGGTGAGTTCGTTCATGCCAGGTAGTTTGACACTGCAAGCTGTTCTCGCGCGGCAATCGAAATCAGGTTGTCACAATGTAATAACATCGGTTTGTTGAATATCCCGTACACGAGGAGACACACATGCACGTCACCATTCGAAAAATTGGCAACTCGCAAGGCTTTGTGATTCCCAAACCCGTACTTGCGCAGGTCGGCCTTGAGGGCGAAGCGGAAATGACGGTGGAAGGCGATGCCTTGGTTTTTCGCAAGCCAGCCGCCATGCCTCGCAGTGGCTGGGCTGCTGCCTCAGCACGCATCGCTGCCGCCCACGATGACGCCCCGCTGATGGGTGAATTCGGCAACGATGTCGACGCTGAATCGGCTTGGTGAGGAACACCCCATGAGAGGTGAGATTTGGCTGCTCAACCTAGACCCGACTGTGGGCAGTGAAATCAAGAAATCACGTCCGTGCGAAAACCACAAACCACGCCCCTGCGTGGTGGTGTCACCACCCGAGATGCACCTGCACTTGCGCACCGTCATGGTGGCCCCCATGACAACCAAAAGCCGTGCCGCGCCCTACCGTATTCCGGTGACACACGCTGGTCAGCGCGGCTTGATCTTGTTAGACCAAGTGCGCGCGGTTGACAAGACCAGGCTGGTGAAAAAGCTGGGCGCGTTATCGGGCAAAACTCTGGCACTCACACTCAGCACGCTTCAAGAAATCTTCGCACCTTGATGGCTACGCTCGAAAGGATATTTCCTTACCGCCCCACTTCCAACCCCGCCAACACCCGCACATGCGCGGCCACGCTGCGGGCCAGCGCACTCAGCGCGTAGCCGCCTTCTAAGCTGGACACGATGCGGCCTTTGGCGTGGCGGTCGGCCACCCATTTGATGCGTTGCGTAATCCATTCGTAATCGGCTTCGACCAAGCCCATTTGGCCCAAGTCGTCCTCGCGGTGGGCATCGAAACCGGCGCTGATGAAAATCATTTCAGGTTTGAAGGCTTCCAGGCGCGGCATCCACATGGCTTCGATCATTTCGCGCACTTCGGCTCCGCGCGTGTACGCCGCCACAGGCAGGTTGACCATGTTGGTACCTTGCGGAACGCCGCCGCTGTAAGGATAGAGCGGGTGTTGAAAAAAGCTGACCATGAGCACGCGGTCGTCATTGGCGATGATGTCTTCGGTGCCGTTGCCGTGGTGCACATCAAAGTCAACAATTGCCACGCGTTGGAGGCCGCGCACGTCGAGCGCGTGGCGCGCGGCGATGGCCACGTTGTTGAAAAAACAAAAGCCCATGGCCGCGTCGCGAGTGGCATGGTGGCCGGGCGGGCGCACGCTGCAAAAAGCGTTTTCAACTTCGCCGTTGATCACCGCGTCGGTCGCGGCAACGGCGGCACCTGCGGCACGCAACATGGCCTTCCAGGTGCCAGGCCCGGCTACCGTGTCGGGATCGATGGCGCGCGGCTCGCCGGACAGCGTGACTTGCGCCAGCAGCTCACGAAGCTCGTCCACATAGCGCGACTCATGCGCCAGATCGACATCGCTGAGCTGCACTTCAGGCGCGTCGCGCATGTCCAGCGCCACGTCCAAACCGGTAGATATCAAATGGTCGGCAATGGCGTCCAGGCGCTGCGGGCACTCGGGGTGCCCGGCACCCATGTCGTGGGCTCGGCAGTCGGTATGGCTGTAAAAAGCAGTGGTCATCGGGGCATTGGAAACATGAGATTCGGGTAATGTGAGTGGATGAACGCCGCCACTGCAAAAGCTTCCACATCAGTTATGACCAAAGACAGCGCTTCTGAATTGGCGGGACAGCTCAGCCGACTCGCGAATCAGATTAGCACGATCATCGTAGGCAAGCGCCCGCAGATAGAAGACTGCATTGCCTGCCTATTAGCGGGCGGTCACTTGCTGATTGAAGACGTACCCGGCGTGGGCAAAACCACGCTTGCGCATGCGCTGTCGGTGTCACTCGGCCTGCGCT
The DNA here is from genome assembly GCA_031427655.1 of Burkholderiales bacterium. GTDB lineage: Bacteria > Pseudomonadota > Gammaproteobacteria > Burkholderiales > Burkholderiaceae_C > JANYJJ01. The sequence continues at coordinate 1,776 of JANPNT010000262.1, read as the reverse complement.
TTTCGCGCATGCAATTCACGGCCGATTTAATGCCGTCTGACCTGATCGGCGTGAGCGTTTACGAGCGCAGCAAAGAGGCCTTTGCGTTTCACCCAGGGCCGGTGTTCACGCAGGTGTTGTTGTCGGACGAAATCAACCGCGCCGGGCCCAAAACGCAAAGCGCTTTGCTGGAAGCGATGGAAGAACACCAGGTGACGGTGGAAGGCGAAACCCGCGCCCTGCCCTCGCCGTTTTTTGTGATCGCCACGCAGAACCCGTCTGACCAATTGGGCACCTACCCGTTGCCTGAATCGCAGCTCGACCGCTTCTTGATGTGCATCACCTTGGGCTACCCCGACCGCGCCAGCGAGCGTGAGTTGCTCAACGGCGTGGACCGTCGCGAAGCGGTGGCGCATTTGAAACCGGTGATGACGTCTGAAGATTTAAAACGCGCACAGCAAGCCGTGTTGGCGGTGCATGCCTCGGAACCCTTGCTCGACTATTTGCAGGCGCTGATTGCCGCCACGCGTTCAGGCCAGTGGTTTGTAGAAGGACTGAGCCCGCGTGCGGGCATTGCGGTGCTGCGCGCCGCCAAAGCGCGCGCCCTGCTCGACCAGCGTGACCATGTGGCACCCGACGACATTCAAGCCATCTTGCCGCAAACCGTGGCGCACCGTTTGGTGCCGGTGGCCGGAGCCGGCCGCGGCCGTGTGGAACAGGTGCGCGCGATGATTGCGGCCGTGCCGCTGCCTTGAGCGTGAATGTGAGCGCGCCCGCAACCGGCGTTTCGAGGGGCTCCTCACCGTTCGGCTCGAGCACAGCCCGAGCTTGGTTGAAGCAAAAGTTCAGGCGCTGGTGGCAATCGCGTTTGCCGATTGCCGACAAGCTGCTGCTGACCCAACGCAACGTCTACATCTTGCCGACCAAGGCCGGCTTGTTGTTTGCATTCACGCTGTTTGTGTTGCTGCTGGCAACAATCAACTACCAACTCAACTTGGGCTACGTGCTGACGTTTTTGCTGGCCGGCTGTGGGGTGGTGTCGATGCACCTCACGCACGGCACGCTGCGCGGTTTGAACTTGCATTTGCGCGCCCCGGCCGCCGTGTTTGCGGGCGAACCGGCGATGCTGGAAACCGTGTTGTCCAGCCCTGACAAATCAACCACGCCGCGTTACGGCATCGGCATGAAGATGGAGGCGGCCGACTGGTACTCACTGGCCTGGGTGGACGTGCCTGCGGGTTCCCAGTTCACTGCCCGTGTGAGCTTTGTGCCGCCACACCGCGGCCTCATCGGCGTGCCTGCACTCAGTGCTGAAACGCGTTTCCCGACCGGCTTGTTTCGCGCATGGGCGGTCTGGCGACCCGCCGCACAGGTGATGGTCTACCCCGCACCAGAACGGCCCTGCCCTGCCTTGCCTGCGGCGTTTTCGGTGCCCGGCGGCAGCACCCGAAACATGAGCCACGACGGCGGTGAAGTTGAAGGCATACGCGCTTACCGACGCGGCGACCCGCTGAAAATGGTGGTGTGGAAAAAGGCCGCCAAGGCCATGGAAGCAGGCGGCGAATTGGTCAGTCGCGACATGCAAGCCACGGCCCACCGCGAGCTCTGGCTGGACTGGCAAAGCTGCCATCCACTGCCCGCTGAAGAACGCCTGTCGCGCCTGACCAGTTGGGTGGTCGAGGCCGACCGCCAAGGTGCGCGATACGGTCTGCGCGTGCCGGGCTTTGAAGCCGCGCCGAATGTGGGCGAGGCGCACAAACGCGCGTGCTTGGAAGCCTTGGGGTTATGGGCATGAGC
>JANPNT010000261.1:0-1904 GCA_031427655.1 Burkholderiales bacterium | reverse complement strand
TGGGCACGGGTGAGCCTGTCGACCCGGTGGCCAACCGGTCTTTTTGGACCGCCCACGGTTCTTGTTAATTCAACGACATCTGGAGCAACATCATGAAATTCCAACAACTTGCACTGAAGACCGAACTGCCGAAATGGCGTGCGTCGATGCCCGTGTTCGCGATGGCACCTGCCCCTGTAAAACAACGCCATGCCGTCGCTCGCAAAATGGCCGACCACCTGCAACTGGGCGACTTGCGCGCCGTTGAACTAGAGCACGGCTTGATGCTGGCCAGCAAGCGCGGCGACATTACCGTCTTTCACGCCAGCGGCGCGATGTGGGCGCGTGACGCCACTGCCAACGCCGATGCAAACGACGAGCTGCGCGACTGGCCAGACCTGGTCAGCAGCACAACCGGTTCGGCAGACGGCGGTCTCACGCTGTCCGCCGATGCCGCCAAGCGTTTGATTTCCATGACCGACGACCTGCTCGGCTCCTTCGATTTGCTAAGCCGCGAAGCCGGCCTGGCCAGTGTGCAACTTGAACAAGTCGGTTTGCTTGATGCCAAAGGCAACGAACTCAAACGCGGCGCGGGTCAGGCCACCGTGAAGTACGGTTACAGCATTGAGGGCATCGCCGCACGCGGCGCAGGTGCCAAGACACTGGCTTTTGCAGAGCCCGGTGGTGCCAGTGGCAGCGCGTCGCGCTTGGCCGGTGTCTTCCACGCGTGGCGTCCTTTGGGCGAGGCTGTTGAAATCAAAATGCCGACACTGGAGGCATCGTTCGACGTCGCCTTGCTGCACGACCCAGAATTGGAACGCTATGCCCAAGCTGGTCATGCCATCACCATCACGCGGCTTGAACTGGTCTACCTCGCGCTGCCAGCCTTCATGCGCCAAAGCCACTTGTTCCCGGTGTTCCAGGTTGAAGGCGAAGTGGCCAAAGGGAAGCTGGGTGAAGCTTTCAATTTCGGGCGGTTTCACCACGTCGTTTCCCCCAAAGATTACGAGGCTGCGGGTGTGTATGGCTCTTACTTGTCGATGAACCCCGACGGTATTTCCCCACGCGCAGGGCGCGGCGTGTTGAACTGACGCGTCACGCGGTCCATGGCGCGGGGTTCGCTGAGTTGGCGGGTCAAAGCGTTGGCCGCTTCACGCCTTGCTTCTGATCCGCGCTTTGCTACGTAGATCGTGCCCGCCCACAACCCTAGAAGTTATGGGCGGGCCGCGACGTTGGCCCCGACCCCAACGCCGTGCCTCATGCGAGGTCTGATGCTCATGCCCGCCAGATCAGAATTGGTGCCGCACGGAAGACTCTGGGCCCCAGTGCCGCGCTCAAAAAAGTTTTCCAACATTGCCTCACGCGAACGTCCACGGTGACGCTGCTCACGAGTTGCGTGACTTTTACTTAAGAGGGAGCGTCCCTTTTTATTTGCTGCGACAGACTGATTCGCAGCGGACTCCGCGAGAGCCGGTGTGAGGGATCACGTTTGGGAATTCAAGAACGCGAGGAAAGCGAGGGTCAAGTCTTCAATATCTCGTGATTTGAGGCTCTCACCCGCGAAGTCCTGATCCCCCGGAAACCGGAGTCACAGCCCTCTTTTGCGCTCACTTCGCGGTTTGACTCTCAGTTTTTCACGTTGCCTTGCTGATCAAGGACGCTCGTGATGCGGGTAGGCCGCGTGCGGGGTGTGCAGCGCACTCGGTTTGGCTTGGCTGCGAGAGGGCCGATGACGAGCCGATGGGTCAGTTGTGCGGTGCCACTAACACCGTCACGTAATTTCGTGGCAGCAGTTTTTTGAAGTTCCGATCGAACGGAACCAGATGCTCGCCGATGTGCAAAGTGGCGACAGCGGGCCAAGCGTCGGGCAGGTCGTTGCCGCTGAGGTTCTTGTCGACGCACAGCCCGCGCAACTGTGCCCACTC
>JANPNT010000260.1:0-7924 GCA_031427655.1 Burkholderiales bacterium | reverse complement strand
GCGATCACCCAGCCCACCAGCGTGACCAGCGCGATGACGAGCACCACGGGCACGAACACCGCGCTGACGTGGTCCACCACACGCTGAATGGGCGCCTTGGCCGCTTGTGCGGACTCGACCATCCGGATGATGCGTGCGAGTGTGGTTTCGGCCCCCACGGCGAGTGTGCGAACCGTCAGTGCGCCCTCCGCGTTGATGGCGCCGCCGGTGACCTTGTCGCCAACCGCCTTGGCCACGGGCAGGCTCTCGCCGGTGATCAGCGATTCATCGACGTGGCTGCGGCCTTCGGTCACTTCACCATCGACAGCGATGCGCTCGCCGGGCCGCACGAGAACCTGATCTCCGAGCACCACTTGGTCAAAGCGACTTCGATCTCGACCCCGCTGCGGCGCGCCCGCGCCGTCTCTGGTCGCAGAGCGTTCAAAGTCCTGATGGCATCGGTGGTCTGACGCTTGGCGCGGCCTTCGAGCCACTTGCCCAACCTGACCAGCGTGATGACCGCGGCAGAGGCTTCGAAATAAAGATTCGGCGCGGTGTGAGCAGTCTGCTCAAACATTGGCTTGCACATCAAATAAAGCCACAAACCGTAAGCAGCCGTAGTGCCCAGCGCGACCAACAAATCCATGTTGCCTGCGCCCGCGCGCACAGCCTTCCAGCCCGCGCGATAGAAGCGCCAACCGAGTCCGAATTGCACCGGCGTGGCGAGTGCAAGTCATTGCGGATATTGATGTTCACTGCTTGACCTTCCAACGGTGGCAATGTTCACAGTTTGCATCTCACCAACAAAGCTAAGAAGCAAACGCCATGATTTCCTTTCAAGTAACCCACATGACTTGCGGCCACTGTGTAAGCACCATCACCAAGGCCGTAAAAGCTTTGGACAACACTGCCCATGTGCAAATCGACTTGGCCTCGCATCGCGTGGACATCGTGTCAGCTCACGCCGATGCTGCTGCGTTGAGCGCTGCCATCCAACGGGCAGGGTTCACGCCGATCGCCGTCGCCGCCGGGCCTGCTCGCACAGGCGTCGTGCTTGCGCGCAAGGGCTGCTGCTGCGGCTGAAGGTTTGGCATGACGCCCATTTGGTCGAACCAGGGTCGCCGAGCCTCCCGAGATCAGAACAAGAGTGCAGTGACCTACTCGGTTTTGCCATAGTCTGCCAGCTCCGCCTCACGCCGCGCCATGCTTGCAAGGCTCCAAAAGCACTTCACTGCCTCTTCGACGCGTGCGCGACGTCGTTAGCCACTTGCATTCCAGCACCAAGGAAACCGCATTGGCATCGCTGGTGCCCGCGCCCTACGCGGCGGCCGAACTGCGAGCTCAAAAACCGACTGCCGAAGGCAGGATTCGTCGCGAACTTCATCCAAACCACCGACTGCCCGCTGACTCGGTCAAACACGAATGGGTCGGCGGCAGCGCTTCTTGGTTCAACTGGTGACAATTTGAAGCAGTCTGCCTCTGACTCGCGAAGCCTGCAAAACCAGGCGCTTCAAAACATCGTGTTTTTCGCCTGCTTGCTCTGTACGGATTGAACAACTTCAAGCGTGACCATGCGTGCACGGATGCGCTGTAAGTGCCGTTGAATGCGTGTCTGCGCAGGTGTTTGTTGCGATAAAAACCCGGGCTTGGCCGCTGCGCCTAGGGAACTGGATGCGCTGCGCTGTGCAGCCAATTCTCCAAGCACCCATTTCGCTAAAAATGGCGCGTTTTTTATCTGCTGGGCCAGCCACACGCTCAACGCAAGCCCGGCCACCATGCCTGCTGGAACGAGCACGTAGAGTGAAGTCAAACCTAACTTGGTCAGCAAAATGCGGCTGCCTGCGCTGCCCACCGCGTGAAATAGAAAGATGGCAAATGAGTGGCGTCCCAACCAAGCCAACGGAGCCGACCCCATGCCCGATTTGAGCAAGACCAAGCACGCACCGCAGCCCAACGCCAAGGCCGTCAAGGACTGAACGCCTGGCAGCGCTTGGCCCACGAAGACGGCGTGCAAGCCAGCGACCACCAAGACCAACACCCCGAATTTAAGTTGCACGCGTTGATCGCGCTTTTCACCGGCTGCAAATCGACCGCACCACAGGCCAAACAGAACAAAGGGGAACAGGTAAACCGCGCCCGCCAAACCGAAAAACACGGGCAATGGTTTGGCCACAAACATGACCGCGGCAGCCGCAAACACGGCAACAAAACGCGGCGTGCTGGCCAATGCACTGACGGTTTCAAGCGCCAAGATCATCATGAAGATGATGAACAAGGATTCCAAGAACCAGTAATGCGCCACCGGCAAGATGTGCAGCATGTGCCAGTCAGTGACCTGCGAATTGCTGCCGGGTACAACGGCCTGCAACATCGCAAATGCGGTGCCCACCACCAACATCGGAATCAGCAAGCGCCGGGCTTTGCCAGCCACAAATGCGCTCACGTCTTGGCGGAAAGGCCGGCGTGCGTACACATAGCCAGACAACACCGAAAACAGCGGCATGCGCAAGTAGCCAAGCAGGTCGTTGAACAGCACCAAACCGTGGGAAGCGGGCAGATGCAAACCGGAGTTGCTGTTGGCACCCACCACGTGAAACAGCACCAAGAGCAAACAAGCCAAGCCACGAAGAGCGTCGATGCGGATGTTTCTACGGTCTGACTGTGCCATTGCGATGCCAAAACTGAAGCTGTTGAATGCGAGCGAAATAGCTGCGCTCACCGATGCACCCCCACTCCTTTGGCTGAGCCCGGTTTGAGATTCACTTCGTCGAATTTCCTTTCGACTTGAGCGCTCGAACGCTGCATTGCGCAAAATCGGCACAAGCACACAGCTCGTACCGTCTGAGGACAAAAAATGCACCGTCGCGCGCCAGCGTTTGACACACCAAGCTGCGACTTTCCCTGAGCGCTTGGCACACCGTGCTGTGCCACCACGGCCACATGCTCCAGGTTCATCAGCTCACGCAGCGCCATGGCAACAAAGTCGCTTTGAAGGCGCTCAGCTTTGCTTTGCCGACCGGAGGTTTCATTGCGCTGCATGCGCCAAGACGACATCACGCCGGTGCGCATTGCCTCGGCGCGCGACGGCAAAACGATGTGTGTGGGATTGGGCCGTGCCAACCATGTGGCGTTTGTCGATGTGGCCGCGCGCAAGACCACGCAGTTGGTATTGGTGGGCAAACGCGCCTGGGGCGTGAGCATCAACCGCGACGGCAGCAGGGTGTGTATGGTGAACGGTTTGTCAGACGACATGACCGTGATCGACGCCGCCACCGCCAAGGCCTTGAAAACCGTGGCCGTGGGCCGCGTGCCCTACATGGTGGTGGTGGATGACTGATCTGCGTTGGCTGGCGGCCCTGCTGCTGGCCACCTCGTTCAGCGCTCAAGCAGCCACCTTGGTGGTGGGCGTGCTGCAGCGCGCCGATGACGAGCGCCTTGACGCCAAACGAGTCGAGCTGGCCTATCCGTTTCAACCCGGCGCGCCGCTGACGCAGGCAGTCGAAGTGGCGGTCAAAGAAAGCGCGTTCGCGCTAGACGCGGCCAAGCTGCAGGTCAAGGTGGAGGTGCGCAGCGCACGCTCGGCCGATGAAGCCAAGGCGGCGTTGCAGCAGCTCAGCAAAGCGGGTGCGGCCGCCGTCGTGTTGGACATTCCAGCGGCTTGGATGAGCGTGGCCAGTTCGGTGACGATGCCGCTGTTCAATGCTGGTGACGCTGACGAAGGCCCACGCCAACAAGGCTGCACCGCCAACTTGTTTCACACCCTGCCGAGTGACCGCATGCGCGTCGACGCCGTGGCGCAAACATTGCTGGCGCGTAAGTGGAGTCGTGTTCTGGCGCTGCATGGGGTGCTGCAAGGCCCGCGCACTGAAGACGCTGCACAGCTTGCATTGGTGCAAGCCGCCATCAAACGTTACGGCTTGAAAACCGTGGCGGTGCGGCCTTTCAAATTGTCGGGCGACCCGCGTGAGGGTGACCTCGGCAACCGCTTGCTGCTGACCGGCAATGCCGACTACGACGTGGTGTGGGTGATCGATGCCGACTTCGAATTCGCCCGCTCCCTGCCCTACCGCACCGCGCTGCCAAGCCCTGTGGTGGGTGATGCCGGTTTGACGGCAACAGGCACCATGAACTTCGTCGTCTTCCCCATGTACTTCCTGAGCACCGCGCTGTACCCAATGTGGAAGTTGGAAGAGTCGGGTGCCACTTGGGTCTACAGCGTGGCGCAGTTCGACCCCTTCACCCACGCTGTGAAATGAACGCGCTTTGCGCTTTACGGCAAAGACCCTGGCGGGTCGCCTTACCTGGTGTTGGCCACCTTGGCGGTGTGCTTCACATTGGCCTGTTGGGGCTACGACCCACAGCGTGGCCTCGGCGGATTGACCAAACGTGGTGGCCCGGCATGAAGCTTTTTTCAATCGACCGACGCGGACTGTTGCGCGGCATGGCCGCAATGCTGGCGTCTGCAGGTTCAGTTGGGCAGGTTCAGTCGCAAGACGACTTTCCGCACCGCGCCGTCGCCTTGTGGATTCCCTGGCCCGCAGGCGGTGCCACTGACCAAACCATCCGCCTGCTGGCCGAATTGGCGGGCAAGCACCTCGGCCAAAAGATCATCATCGACAACCGAGCAGGCGCAGGCGGCACGCTGGCCATGCCGGGGTTGCAACAAGCCGCGCCCGACGGCTACACGATCGCGCAAATGCCGCAGCCGGTGTTCCGAGCGCCGCACACGCAAAAAGTGTTGTGGGATCCGATACGCGACACCACGCCACGCCACGCCCATCATCCAAATCAGCGGCGTCACCTTTGGCGTGGTCATGCCTGCCAACAGCCCCTTCAAAAAGTTTGACGACCTACTGGCTTTCGCCGCCAAAAACCCCGGCGAGCTCAGACTGGCCACCAACGGTGCGGGCACCACGCCGCATGTGGTCATGGACGAGCTGTGCGCAGGGCGCGGCCTGAGCTTCATCCACGTGCCCTACAAAGGCACGGCTGAACAAATGATCGCGGTGAGCAGCGGTCAGGTGATGGCGGGCATCAACTCAAATGGCTTTGCGCCGTCGGTTGATTCAGGCCGCCTGCGCTTGCTGGCCACCTTTGCCGACCAACGCTCCAAGCGTTGGCCCGCTGTGCCCACACGCAGGGAATTGGGCTACGGCATCTCGGCCACATCGCCTTATGGACTGGCGGGCCCGCGCGGCATGCCCACGGCCATCGTGCGCAAACTGCACGACGCCTTCAAGCTGGCCATGTTCGACCCCCAACACGTGGCCGAGATGGCCAAATTTGACCAAGAGCTGGCTTACCTGAACACAGACGACTATGCGCGTAGCATGCTCGAGACCTTCGCGGCTGAGCGCCGCACGGTAGACCGTCTGGGCTTGGCGCAGGTGCAATAGCGCGGTGCAATGTGGGCTGGCGCACAGAGCGCCGCCACGGGCGAGCGTAAGGTAAATTAGAGTTGCGAAGCGGATTCGCCCGCCCTGTCACTTCAAACCGAGACCACCACGACCCACAATCCAACGGCGTGCAAAGACTGCTCGGCCCGGTGCCCCGCATGCCCACCGACCTTCTGAATAAAAACGAGCAAAAGTCGGAAAAGGTAGAAGTTGCAGGTCGACAAAAAAACGAGGTTTCTCGTGACCAGCAAGCGGACCATAAAAAAGACCATCGCGGCGGTCATTGAGCCGCCAGAAAGCCACCATGCAAGTACTTCTAAACACCGACCCGCACACTGACGGACGCATTGAGATGGCCACGCATTTGGAGACTCAGGTCAAAGATGCGTTGGCCCGGTTCGGCGACCATGTCACTCGTGTGGAAGCGCATCTATCAGACGCCAACAGCCAGCTCAAAGCCGGGCCTGACGACATCCACTGCACGCTGGAAGCACGATTGGTGGGTATGGAACCGCTGGTCGTGAAAGATCATGCCGCCACCGCCCACCAAGCCATCAATGGCGCAGTAGTCAAGCTCAAACGCAGCATCACCACTGCGCTTGAGAAACACGACCCCAGAAAAAACACCGCCGGCAAGCTGATGGAGTGAGTTGTCACGAAACAGACTTGCGGCCTGCTTACGCTTGCGGTTTTCAAATAACAGAAGAGGACATTGCTATGTTGAAACTTTCTGAGGCTCGTCGGCTTTGTTCGAGAACCGCCACACAAGTGCTGCTGGCTTCCATCAGCGTCGGCTTCATCGCCGGTTGCGGCGGCAATGACGACGGTGATTTCGCCACGCTCAACGGCAAAGCGCCCTTGGTCATCGGCCACCGAGGCGCGTCTGGGTTTCTGCCCGAACACACGCTGGAATCCTATAAGTTGGCCGTCGACCAAGGCGCAGATTTCATCGAGCCCGATTTGGTGATGACCAAAGACGGCGTGCTCATTGCGCGCCACGAACCCATGCTGGACAGCACCACCGACGTGGCTACCAAATTCCCCGCCAGCCGCAAATCCACGCGCATGCTCGACGGCGAATCAACCACCGCCTACTTTGCCAACGACTTCACTTTGGCCGAGATCAAAACTTTGGGTGCCGTGCAAGCCCGCGCAGGCCGCCCTGCGCAATACAACGGCCTGTACAAAGTGCCCACGCTCGATGAAGTGATTGCGCTGGCCAAAACCGAGGGCACCCGCGTGGGCCGCACCGTGGGCATCTACCCCGAGATCAAACATTCCACCTACATGGCGGGCATATTTGGGGTCAATGTGTTCGAAGACGCCTTGGTGGCCAAGCTGCATGCGGCGTATACCAACACGGTTGACGCGCCAGTTTTCATTCAGTCGTTTGAGGTGAGCAACCTGCGATACCTGCGCACCAAAACCACAATGAAGATCATCCAACTCATTGATGCCGATGACGTGAAAGCCGACGGCAGCATGTCGCTGGTGGCGCCCTACCGCCAGCCCTACGACTTCGTTGTCAGAGGTGACCCTCGATTGTTTTCTGACCTGCTCACACCGGCCGGTTTGGACTTTGTCAAAACCTACGCGACCGGCATCGGCCCTTGGAAACCTTATCTGGCCACCACCGTGGACGACGGCGTAGACCGCAACGGCGACGCCAAGATCACCATCAACGACCGCAAAGTCATCGGCAGCACCGGCGTGATTGAAGCCGCTCACGCCCGCGGCCTGATGGTTCACACCTGGACCTTCCGCAACGACGCCAGCGGCTACGGTTTTGCCGACCCCAAAGCGGAGATGCAGTTCTACATGAAGCTCGGCGTAGACGGCGTGTTCACCGACTTCCCCGCCACGGGGGTGGAGGCGGTGGCGGGACTGCGTTGAACCCGGTGGGCTGAAAGTTTTCGTGCAAGAGAAAGGGGCCTCGCGGCCCCTTTTTTTCGCCGCGCTGTCAACGCGTTTTCAGTTCACCTTGATCAAGCGCCAGTCCAAGCGGTTGTCGGCGCGGTGCACCAGATCGATGTTTTTCTTCATCGCCCAAGGAATGATTTGGTTGTGCAGCGGGATGTGCGACACGTCGTCGTTTTGAAGTTGCAGCGCTTTCGTCAACAGCGTGGTGCGCACTTTCAGGTCGGTCTCTTTTTTGGTGCGCTCCACCAGCGCGTCCATTTGCGGATTGCTGTAACGGCCCACGTTGTAGTTGCCGTCGCCGCCTGCACCCAAACTGCGCGTCAATGACTGCAAGCTATACAGCGCATCAAATGTTGGCACGCCCCAACCCAACATGTAAATGCTGGCTTCATAACGCTGAATCATGGGGAAGTAAGTGACGAGTGGCAGCGTGCGCAGCTTGGCTTTTACGCCCACTTTGGTCCACATGGCGGCCACTGCGATGCAAATTTTTTCGTCGTTGATGTAGCGGTTGTTCGGGCAGGCAAAGTCCACTTCAAAGCCTTGCGGATAACCGGCATCGGCCAGCAACTTCATCGCCGCATCGGGGTTGTAAGGCCAGCGTTTGTCCACCTCCTTGGTCCAACCCG
>JANPNT010000259.1:0-2416 GCA_031427655.1 Burkholderiales bacterium | reverse complement strand
TGGCCGTCACCGTAAGGTTTCGTCTGCCTCATTCATTTCAAAACTGGCAATGCAACAAACTGACTTGCAAGCTTCCCACTTCGACGGCCGGTGCGCCATCGGCAACGGCAAAGGCGGTGACGAATGGTCACCTCGCCAAGCTCAATTCGGGTCCGCGGCCGAAAGCAATTCACTGAACAAACTACACGCCACCGCATCGACGGTGAAGCGAGGCATGCCTTTCGGCTTCCACATTTCAGGCACGACGGTGGCTACTTATCGGAGGTCGCGCTTCGGCTTTTTCACACCTCACAACAAAACTGAAGCGCTCATAAAATCTGTTCAAAAACCGAATTGAATCAAGCTGAGTCGAATACGCACCGTCACCACTGTTTCCATGACTATGGTGGACAAACAGACAACTGAAACCGTTCAATTCAGCTCCCAACAGGCCTGCGCTTCGAGCTGTACCGGAACCTGTTGAACGCCGCCGACCGCAGCGGCCGACAGGGAAGGTTTACCTGATGGAGGTCGGACGCGCCATGGAAACTTTTCACACACAGCCAAGCGCAGCGCTGACGCTGCAATGCCCGCACTGCGGCCACGCTGACGACGACGTTTTTGAGTTGATCGACGCGAATCGATTTGACGCCATGCGCTGTTCGTCGTGCAGACAGATATTTCATTTCGTCGTGACCGAATGCGATGGTTGCGGCACCGAACGCGTCTTGCACTGGACTCAGCGACCCGAGCTTTGGTACCTCCAAAAACTGGCCTGCCAACGCTGCGGTATCGATCTGATCGATGCCATGCTGGACACAGAAACGCCCGAGCGCCCCTTGTTTGTTGAAAAGGAACCTCACCATGAAGCCGTCCACAGCCCGCATATTCTTTGCCGTCCAAACGAGCAGACCGCAACGCGGATTTCAGCTGCGCATTGAAGACGGCGTCATGGACGTACACGTGGCAGCTTCGGCCATGGGCGTGTTTGTGCAGCGAAGTTACGCGCCGCCCAACAGAGCGCTGGAGGTCATGGCCGTTTTGTTCAAAGACGCCGCAGGGTTCGGTGATTGGTGCGATGCCGACGTGATTCGCTTCGATTACCCAATGCTGTTCATCGCATTGAAGCGCGATGGAAACGCTCTCTTCGTTTGACCCACCGCCGGTCGCGCCTGCCGTTCCTGCGGCGGCAATGAGCGCGCCTGTCGCGCACTTGTTGAGCGAGACCACTTCTGCGCCTGGCTACTCCGACCGCATCACCGCCTTCGTGGCGCAAATTGCAACCGCAAGCGACGCCGTCGTTGCCTCGCAGTTGCTGCACCAGGTCAGCACCGCGCTGGGCGCGGAGGGCGCAGCCTTCATCAGCTTCATCCCTGGAGAAGGTTCGCAGGCGTCCTTCCGAGGCTTGCTTGCCTGTGACTCGAAATGGTGCTTCGAGTATAAGAAACACACAGCGTTCAGCAACGACCCTTGGCTGGAATACGCCAGCTTGCACGCCGACCCCATCTGCGCGTCCTCCATCGTGGTGGAGGACGCGACCAAACAGTCGGCCATGTCACTGGCGCTTCGCTTTGGTTTCCAGTCGGTGGTGATTGTTCCTGCGCCTTCAAGCGTCGGCTTGAGTCGCGCGGGAATGTTGTGTTTGGGTGCCAGCACGCCCGGCTACTTTGAGGCGGATGGATATTTCACGTTGAGCACGGTGGCTCGCGGCGTGGCAATGCAGTTGAACGCCTGGTACATCGCGCGAGTTCGCGAAGAAATCATCAGCGAAGCCAAATTGAACGAGAGCGAGTTGCAGCGCCTGCGCTGGGAGCGCAAAGGTTTGAACAGCAAACAAATGGCCAACAGATTGGCCATCCGCGCGCCTTGCGTGGACACCCGATTTCAGCGCGTGAACGTCAAGCTCGGTGTACCCAACCGACGCTGCGCAGCCCAGTTGGCTGCCGAATGTGGCTTGATTTGAAACGCCACTCCAGTGAAGGAATCAACATGTCACCTTGGCCCCAACGCTTCGCCGCCAGCGGCTACCTCACGGTGCTGCTCCTGCCTGCCGTCCTCCTGATAGGTGTTGCCATTGCTCAACCGTTGTTGGCATTTGGCACGGTCATCTTGGTGTTTCCTCTTGCGCGCGTCGTGTTGGGTACGTACGGGCGACCGGCAGTGTGGCGAGAGGGCTTGGCCACCGCGCTGCACGCCTTGCCATTGATTTTTGCGCTCGTGTTTGCGGGGGTGCTGGCGGGGTTGATGGTGTTGCTGGCGAAGCGTCCCTTGACTTCGCCAGGCGATGGCCTGAGCCTCGTCCTGAGCATGGGAATCACCTTTGAACCGCCCCGGTTTTTGAGGAGGCTCCAATCTTTGAGAGGATGGAGCCATGAAGAAGACAAACAAGTTCTCACCCGAGGTTCGCGAGCGTGCAGTGCGAATGGTTTTAGATCAC
>JANPNT010000258.1:0-1789 GCA_031427655.1 Burkholderiales bacterium | reverse complement strand
ACCCAACCAACCCCTTTGCAATCGCCACACTGGACTGAGGCAGTTCAATTCGCCAGAAGTCCACTCCCTCAGTCCAGGCCACTTGGGTTGGCGTATCGCTGGGTTTTCGCGACAAGTCGATGATGAAAATCGATGGATTACCCGTGGCGGAAGCATAGCCGTCTTGCGTGTAGTTGTTGACCCCGCTGGCAACGACGGCATACCACTTGAAGGCCGGTGTTGCGGCGTCGAAGTTGGTGGTGCGAAGTTTGACGATTTGCGGCGTGCCGATCACGTTGCCCATGGCAGGGTGATCACGGTCGGTGAATTCCCACAACACATTGGACGCACCGAACGTTGCCGGGTTGGTCACATCCAGTGCAAACACGCCTTGTCCGCCGCCACCGGCGCCTGACACCAGAACTGTTTTCCACTCATTCGCGATGTAGGCCTCACCGGTTCCGGGAGTTGCATCATTGATGCTGGTGTGCGCATAGTCTTGTGACGACAAAAGATTCATCTTGCCGGCCGTGAAGCCCGGCGCATAGGCAAATGCCTCTTGCCCGTCAGAGTCATAAATCGCGTGTAGCATGCCGTCGTTGGCGTTGGCGAAAATCACGGGCCGCCTTGCCTTGTTAGCGTTGAAAAATGTGCTGTAGCCGCTGTCGTTGATGCTGCCCGACGGAGCGCCCTGGTACACCAATCCGCTGTTGATGATGTCACCCAGCACAAAGTCTCGCGGTCTGAATTGCCCGATCGGGTTGATGGGTGAGACTTCATTGCGGCGGTCTCCCCGCAGATAGCTCAGCCGAGAGCTGCCCAGCGCGTCGCTGACGGGCGGATTGGAATAAGGCACGACGTTGAGCGCATCTTTGTGGTCTTGCGCCAGCGCTGCCCAGGTGTAAGTCGTTGGTGGCACAGTCGCCACTTTGCCGATCGGAGCGCCAATCACAATGTTTCGCCCCACGCCGTTGTCGGCGCCGGTCCGGTTGGTGAGGAGTTGTCCTGCCTCCCAAATCGGCGTTGTGCCCAGATTGATGCTGGTTCCTGCGGTGTCCAACGTTAGGGGAAACTTGAGCAGGCGTCCACTCCAGTAGTTTGCGATGGGGCTGAATCTGGCCTGATAAACCGAAGCCGTTTGCCCGACAGACAAGCGCTGCGTCGACAGGGCACCACCTGCAATGCTTCCGGTTTCTTCTACGGCCTTCGCAAAGATTTCAGACAAAGCATTGAGAAAGTTTTGCGCCTCACTGGCCAGAAAATAGTTTTGCGCGTCCTTATCCGAACCCTGCCAAAGTGCATTGGTGTCGCCCGTATAAGGGTTGCCAGTCTCGCCAGCAACGGTGTCGTCATAACCGCCGTATTTGGCAGCCAAATACAACGGTCGGGTGCGTCGGTAATCGGTGCTGACTTCGCTGGCACCGCTTTGGTTTACGTCGATCGAAAACGTTTTGATGCGGGCTCGCGGTGCGTCGGTCCGAAAGCTGTGGGTGTTGGCCCAGTAAGCCATACCTGCCATCAAGTATGAGCCGCCTTTGGTTCCTGCTGTTGATGGATCAATATTGGCCGCCACGGGGGGCGTGGGCGGGTCGCTGGTGACGCGTGTCGCAGCATTGCTCAGCCAGGCGTATTTTAGGTTGTCGGCGAGGTTGCGGGTGGTCTGGGTTCGGTTCAATGCGTCCGGGTAGGTGGCGGAGCTACCGCTTTCAAAGGCACCCACAATCCCCGCCCAAAACTGGGCGTCGAGGGCGGGTGCGGTTTCGGCGTCGCGGGCATTGTCTGTTGTACTGGCTACCGTGTTGCCGGGCAC
>JANPNT010000257.1:0-1517 GCA_031427655.1 Burkholderiales bacterium | reverse complement strand
GTGTGCGAACAGCAAAGTCTTGGGTGGTCAGGCTGGGGTCCATGTTCAAGGTGCCAAACTTGTTGATGTAATTGATGGCACCGCTGTAGGTGTAGCCCTGGTTGCCGTAGGTGCTGTCGTCTTTTTGGGGGTCATTGATGAATTGGCCTGTGGTGGCATCCCATTCAGCACGCGGGTTCGTACCGGCTATCTGGTTGAAGTCCTGGTCAAAGGCGTTGGGCCCGACATATTTCAGGGGCGAGCGCATCACGCCGCCATAACGAGCCTCTTTGTCGGCAACGTCGCCATTAAGGTAGCTGAACACCGAGATGCGCAGGGCGTCTGCGTTGACCTGCAACTGGCCAACCGGTTTGTAGTTGGTGCCGTACTGTTTGCACAGCCCCGACCAGCGTTTGGTCGACGGGTCGTATGTCATCAGGCGTAGCGGCGCCGTGTTGGCATCGCAAATCAAGTTGCGAACTTCATAGTATTGGTTGGAAGAATTACCGGTCACCAGGTTGGGACTCAGCGCGCCGGCGATACCGAAGGGAGCATCGCACGTGCTAAGGCCCAGCGCGTTGGTGTCTTCTACCGTCGCAAAATAAAGCCGGTTGCGGCAGTTGTAAATCCATGCCCCGTTAGGAAATTTGCCAGGTGCCAGCTCGGTCCGCCCCACCATGTCGCTGACAGACAGGTACTTTTGCGGGAAATTGCCTGCGCTTCGGTAAAAGTCATCGGGCAGCCAGGCACGCTCCACCACCGTGCGCGCATTATTGCCAATTTCGTCCGTGGTCCGGTTGCCTCCGGTTAGCCCATAGCGAAAAATATCGATGGCCGATGAGGTCGCCCAATTCATAAAGTTACCGTCCATCTCACTGGATTTGCAAATTTGCGAGAGAGTAGACTTGACGGGAGCCGAGAAGGTGAAATAATTTCCGATAGTGCCGCTAGTAAGATTTGCGGTGTAACAGGCGAGCGGATCAAAATATCCGACATACCGCTTCGTTGGAGTGAAGGTATCGCGGTATACCGCCCCAAGGATAGGTTTTTCGTTGGACAGCGCCAGGGTCAGATTGCCCTTGGTCTTGGCGCCGTTGGTGTACAACGGCTCGCTTACCAAAGCGATCAGGGGCGGTGTTGCCGATTGCCCGACCACCAGCGTGATGACCCCGAGGACGCCAGCCAGCAGTCCCCATTTGACAAACCGCCGCAACCGGGCGTGCGCTGGATAAATAAAGTTGAACACTGCGGGGTTCCTATTCTTTTTTAAAATACATCTGAAGCACAGCCTGGGTTTCCTTGCGGGGGCCAAAGCCCATCGCGGTGACGCGGTAAAGGAGTTTTTGAACGTTGGCACTTCCGCCGGGCGTCAGGTCGGGAACCGCCTCAATGATGTATCGCGGACGCAGGGCAGGCTGGATGCCGGCCGTGCCATAGGCCAGGGTGCGGCCCGTGAATTCACCGAATTGCGCGGTCACGGCATTCGCCGACTCATTGGTGAAGTCGACGTTGTACCAGACGGGTTTGCCAGACGCTGC
>JANPNT010000256.1:0-10508 GCA_031427655.1 Burkholderiales bacterium | reverse complement strand
CTTTGAGCTCGTCAATGTAGAGATCGGAGAGATTGGAAATTGCAGTCATGGTGGATTCCTCACGAGTGGGTTGGGGGACTGCGTTCACGCGGCGGTTACTGCGTGCTCGCCCAAGCAGTCTGTTGGACTTACGGCGTCACTCTTGACAGTGAATGGGCAATTTGTTTTTAGGATGCTTCAGCGTGGGCGCGTAGGCTGATTCCCACAATGGCACGTTTCAGAAGGGCGCGTGATCAGGCAAGACGTCGCCAGTGGATGCCGCTCTTTTTTTGTCATCTGAAGGTGCGCAATTCCGCCAGTACTTGGGCGGTCAAGCGCAGACAGTCAAGCGGCAGCTGTCATGCAGCGCCGCCGCTGATAAGTTGCTGCGCGCGCGCATCACTGTCCAACCAAATCTGTTTGGTCACCACTTCGAAATTCGAGAGAGAGTGTTGACCAAACGTCATGGTGATGGGCACATCGCCCGCGTCTCGGCCGCGACCAATCACGATGCGGCCAATTCGGGGGGTGTTGTGCCGGGCGTCAAAGGTGTACCAACGACCGCCCAAATAAACCTCAAACCATGCGCTGAAGTCCATCGGTGAGCGGTTCTCAGGCACGCCAATGTCGCCTAAATAACCGGTGGTGTAGCGCGCCGGAATGTTCATGCAGCGGCACAAGGTGACCGCCAAATGCGCGAAGTCGCGGCACACGCCCACGCGTTCGTTGAAGCCTTCCAGCGCGCTGCGGTTGGCACGTGCTGCCGCGTAGTCAAAGCGCAAATGCTGGTGCACAAAGTCGCAAATGGCTTGCACGCGACCCCATCCCAAGGGCGTGTTGCCAAACTGAGCCCAGGCGAAGTTGAGCAGGCTGCTGTCCACCTCGCAGTAACGGCTGGGCAGTAAAAACTGAAGCGTCTGTGGAGGCAAGTCTTGCGGTTCGTGCTGTATGGCCGACCAATTCACCTCGTCGGGCAAGCCGCTGTCGGCGACCACCCCGGTGTTGCGAAGACGAACCTGGCTGATGCCGAGTGGCACGGGGATACGCCCGCAGTGGTTGCCAAACGCATCGAAATACGAAGTCAGGTTTAAACCCGGCTCGACGCTGATCTGATCGCCGAACAGCACGTCTTGCTGACGATCAGCATTCACGTTCAACATGAACACCAAAGCGTTCGGTGCTGAGACTGCGAGCGAAATATCGAAGCCGATTTCTATGTTCAAGATTTGCCCCTTTTTTACGTTGCGGCCGAAAGTTTTTGACTCTGGATTGCTCAGCACCTGGCGTGCTCTGCCTTGGTGATGGTCATGCAACTGGCCTTGGCATTGCCGCTCAAGGCGCCGCACTTTTGCGAGACCACCTTGTAGGCGGCCTCGTGTTTTTCTTTGGCCGACTCGGCCTTCGCGGCCCTGCGCCGCTGACCTATTTGATCATCTTGGCGTCGGCCATGGCGCTGGTTTCAGCGGCCTTGGCGTCTTTGACGCACACACTCTTGGCTTTGCCGGTTTGGTCGTCGCACTTTTCTTTTGCCACCGCGTAGGCCACATGGGCCTTCGTCACCGCCACGTTGGTTTGGTCTTTTGGTTTGCCGCTGTAGGCAAATTCACTTTCTGCGCGTGCCACTTTCAACTGGCCTTTGGCTTCTTGCATGCAAATGTCTTTGGCATTTGCAGTCATTGCGCCGCACTTTTCTTTGTCGGCTTTGTATTGGGCTTTGGCGTTGGCATCGCTGCTTTTCAAGGCAGTCTTGTCGCCGGTGGCGGCTTGTGAAAGCTGAGCAAACGGAATTGCAACGAGCAGCACCGCGGCGAATGCCGACTTGAGTTTGTAATTTGAGTTCATGAGATTCCTGAGTGGTTGAGAACGTTTGTGCCTTTGGCGAAACACCAAGGCGAGAGGCGCGCGACGACGGTAACGCGCGCAAAAAGAGCGGCTGGGATGCCGCCGTGAGCTTCACCCCACGCATTAGCGCCGCTTGTTTAACTGCCAAATGGACGCGGTAAGTACCGTGGCAAAAGCCACCCACACCGTGAAGGGAAGGGTGGCTACGGAGGCCGCTTTATCGACCTTTTTCGCTTGAGCGGTCATCGCCGCCCCCGTGACGACCATCACGGCGGCAGCGGCAGTGCTGACAGGCAAGTTGCGGTGCTTGAAAAAGAACCGGCTCCAACTTCCAATCATCAGCACGTTGACGCCCATCCAAGCCAGGGAGCGGTTTCTGGCATTGCTGGCGGGCGCGCGCAGCAATCGATAGCTGCTGAAGGCCAAGGCAGTTTCAATGGCAGTCCATGCAAGCGGGATCGCCACATCAGGCGGCTTGAACCAAGGTTGGCGCAGTGTTTTGTACCAAAGCATGATGCGCGGATGGTTGGGCGAAGGGCTCGACGACACGCTCATCAGTGACGGCAACAGCAATGCGGCGCTGGCGATAGCCGCTGCCGCTGGTGCCGAAATGCAATGCGATTCGCTTGCCTTGAGCCCGTCAGGTGCGTCGGTGGTGATCATGTTGGAGAAGTGATGACGTGAACAAAAAAGAAGGCGGCCTGAGCCGCCGTCGCCTGAAAGCTCAACGCTCTGTGCTGGGTATGCACAGGCGCTTGCGCTGAATCAGATCAGGCTCTTTTTCGCGCGTCCGACAGCGCTTCTTTCGCGTCGCCCAATTTTTTCTGCGCTTTGCCAACGGCCTCTTTCACCAAACCTTTGGCTTTTTGTTCGTTGTTGCCGACCATGTCGCCCACTTTGCCCTGCACTTTGCCGGCGACTTCTTTGACCGTGCCTTTGACTTGATCTTTGTTCATCTGTTGCCTCGTGAGTTGGGGTTGGGTTCACCGCGAAGAAAAGCTTCTCAGCGTCGCACCAGAGTAGTAACTCGGCGCGCCAAAAACAGTAGCCGCAAGCCGCATGTTGGCGTCGGCGCCTTCCTACTTCGTACCTCCTACTTCCTG
Source organism: Burkholderiales bacterium (assembly GCA_031427655.1). Lineage (GTDB taxonomy): Bacteria > Pseudomonadota > Gammaproteobacteria > Burkholderiales > Burkholderiaceae_C > JANYJJ01. The sequence goes on along the minus strand of JANPNT010000256.1, from coordinate 7,584 downwards.
CCGCAGGGGCCGAGTTTTCAACTCAACGCCCCATCAGTTCACCCACTGACTGGAAGTCTTCCACTCGGTCGCACACGGCCTTGACCATCATCAAAATCGGCACGCCCAGCAACAGGCCCCAGGCACCCCACAACCAACCAAACGCCAGCACCCCAACGAACACCGACACCGGGTTCAAGCGGCTGGTGCGGCTGGTCAACCAAGGTGCCACCAAATAGCCAGTGACGGCGTGCAGCGCCATCGACACACCGCCTATCCACAACGCCATGTCCAAATTTCCGAACTGGATGAAGCCCACCAGCACCGACGCCCCGGTGATTGCCAGCGAGCCGATGTAGGGAACGAAGTTCAGCGCAAAGGATGCCACGCCCCAGACCTCGGGATGCTCCACACCGAGGGCCCAAAACGCGAGCCAGGTGCTCACGCCCACGATCAGGCTCATCAGCACTTGAACCAAAAGATGGCGTTGAATTTGCGCCGTGATCTCATTCATGGCCTGCAAGGTGACCTTCTTCTTCGCCAAACTGGGGCCAGTCAGCTTGACCATTTTTCTGCGAAAGGTGTCGCCCGAGACGAGCAAAAAGTAGGCGATGAACAGGACTGAGACGCCTTGACCGATGGACGTGGCCAAGCCCACGGTGCCGGTCCACAAATAGTCTTGGATGTCGAATTGAGGGCGTTCAATTTGAACGCGGGTCACGCCCTTGCGCGTGACTGCGGCTGGCACGTTGTCAGGCTGTGCTGCACCTTCCAACTGCGCCGCAGCGCGCTGCACTTTGGCAATGGCGCTTTCGCTGCGTCCCTGGCTGGTCAGCCACACAGACTTCACTTTTTTGGCCGCGTCAGGCAGGCTTTCAATCAAAGTGCCGGCCTCGCTGCTGACCCGGTACAGCGTCCACCCCACGCTGCCAAACACCAGACCCATGACCAAAGCCGCGCCGAGCGCGCGGTGCACACCCCAACGCTGCAGCGCGTCCACAGCGGGCTTCAGCGCGTAGCTCACCGTCAGGCCCAGCATCACTGGAATGATCACGGCGCTGGCCCAACGCAGCGCGAAGATGCTGGCCAGTACCGCGATCACGGCGAGCGATGCGCTGCGTATGTCGACCGCCGATTTCTCGACCGCAGGCAACTCGGTTATCGGCGTGGCCGCAATGATGGTCGTGGATGCCTCTAAGGGCACAGACCTTGGCGGCTCGCCTTGCAATGGCGCATCAGGCAGGCTCAATGCCTCGGTTTTCACCAGCCTGCCCGCAAGTATTCGGTGACGTGCTCCACACGAGGGCCCACCGACTCCACGGCGGCCAACAATTTTTCGGCGCTGCAACTGAGCTGGTCGGTCCAGAAACTCAGGTCATCGTCCTGAGTCAAATCGACCAAACCATGGAAGCCGCCGAGCTCAACGGAAACGCCGACGCGTCGGTACTGCATGGTGTTGGATGAAGCGTTCACGCTGAGGCCTGCTTGGTTTTGTTATGAAGTGGACTGCAACGATGATAGACAGTGCCGAGACTTTGCGAATCAGCAGCGGCGTCGTTGGTGTGTCAGAAAACACCTTATTTCATGGCCGGATCAATCAAGGTTCAACCAGCCTCAGTGCAGGTTTTAGCCCAGCATGGCGCGCGCATCGACCCACCGGTCGAACTGCGCCGCCGTGACGGCGCCCGAAGCCAACGCAGCATCGCGCAGGCTCAGGCCGTGGTCATGGGCATGGTGCGCAACCGCAGCAGCGCGGTCGTAGCCGATGTGTGGTGCGAGTGCGGTCACGAGCATCAGGCTGCTGCTCAACAGCGCGTCGATGCGGGCGGTGTTTGCCGTCAGGCCTACCACGCAGTGCCGCGTGAAGCCGCGCATGGCGTCGCTCAACAAGCGCACGCTGTCCAGTGTGTTCAGCGCAATGAGTGGCTTGAAGACATTTAGCTCAAACTGACCCTGGCTGGCCGCAAAGCCAATGGCCGTGTCGTGGCCCATGACCTGAGCGCAAACCATGCACAGCGCTTCAATTTGCGTTGGGTTCACCTTGCCTGGCATGATGGAACTGCCGGGCTCGTTTTGCGGCAGGGTCAGTTCCCCGAAGCCACCGCGCGGGCCGCTGGCCATCAGGCGAAGGTCGTTGCCAATCTTGATCAAGGCCACCGCCAACATTCTCAAAGTGGCGTGAAAGGCCACCAGGGCTTCGTGCCCGGCCATGGCGGCAAACAAATTGCTGGCTTGCACCAAGGGCAGGTTCACATGCTGGGCCAACGTGGCGGCCACGCGCGCGCCAAAAGCCGCGTCGGTGTTCAATCCGGTGCCCACCGCCGTACCGCCGATGGCAAGCGACTGCACCGCAATGCGTGCATGCACCATGGCGGCGTCGCACAGCGCCAATTGCGCCTCGTAGCCGCTGAACTCCTGGCCCAAAGTGATGGGCGTGGCGTCTTGCAAGTGCGTGCGGCCCAGCTTCACCACATCGGCATAGGCGGTGCTCTTGGCGGCCAGCGCAGCGCGCAGTTCGCGCAGCGCGGGCACCAACAGCGCACGTGTTTGCAGCAGCACCGCCAAGTGCATGGCGCTGGGGAAAACGTCGTTCGAGCTTTGCCCCAAATTGACATCGTCATTCGGGTGCACCGCCTGTGTGACGCCTTGTTCTTTGAGCGCGGCGCTGGCCAATGAGGCCAGCACTTCGTTCATGTTCATGTGGCTTTGTGTGCCTGAGCCGGTTTGCCACACCGACAGCGGAAAGTGGGCGTCGAACTCGCCTGCGGCCACGCGCACAGCGGCGTCGGCAATAGCTTTGGCCTTCACCGGTTCCAAGTACCCGAGGTCGGCGTTGACGCGCGCTGCGGCCCACTTCATCCACGCCAGCGCATGCACCACCGGCAGCGGCATGCGCTGTTCGCCGATGGCAAAAAAGTGCAAGCTGCTGGCCGTTTGTGCGCCCCACAAAGGCGTGAAGCCGGCGGCGGGCAGATGGGTTTCACTCATGTTTGCACTCCCTTTTGCGTGGGCGCGTGAAGGGCTTCAACTTGGCCGCGCATCGAGCCAAAGCTGTGCGCGTACACCCGCGTAAATTCAGCGCCCAGCAGGAAGATCTGGGATGAGTAGTAAACCCACACCAGCACGATCACGATGGAACCGGCCGCGCCGAAGCCAGACGCCACACCGGTTTTGCCAATGTAGGCACCGATCAACTCCTTGCCCAAAGTAAACAGTACCGCGGTGCCCAGGGCTCCCAGCGTCACATCGCTCCAGCGCACACGCACGCGGGGCATCAACTTGTAGATCAAGGCAAACACCAGCGATGTCAGCCCGAAGCTCACCACCCCGTTGATGACCTGCGCCAACACGCTCCAGCCTCCGAACAGCCGCCCCCACCAAGTGCCCAGGGCGGCCATCAACGCACTCAACATGAGCGACACCATCAACAAAAACGCCAAGCCCAAAATCATGCCAAACGACAGCAATCGGGCCCTCAACAAGTTCACCAAACCGCTTTCATTGTTGCCCGGCTCGGCGCGTGCAGGCGCACGCCAAATTCGGTCAAGTGCGTCTTGCAGTTCTCCGAACACCGAGGTCGCGCCAATCAACACCACCCCCAAACCGATCAAGGTCGCGGCCACGCTTTGGGCCGGTTTGCTCACGCTGACCAGCAAGGCCTCGACCGCTTTGGCCGCGTCGTCGCCCATCAAATCGCGCAGCTCGCCAAAGATCTCACCGCGCGCTGCGTCGGGCCCGAACACCAAGCCCGCCACCGAAATAACGATCAGCAGCAACGGTGCCAAGGAAAACACGGTGTAGTAAGCCAGTGCCGCCCCCATGCTGGGCGCATAGTCATCGACCCATGCTTGGGCTGCCTGTTTGACGAGGTTCAAAATTTGTCGGGGTGACGGCATGTCCGCTACGCTCGTTACCGCGTTTGTGCTTAATTTCATGCGCAGAAGCGTATGCACATGCCGCGATTCGCGCCACTCCAACTGTCGCGAGCTGAAGGTTTGCAAGAAGCCGACTGCGCGTAGGACACGTCTGACAGCGCACGTCGATTTGCTTGCATTGCTCGGCGCTCCATCACGCCCCCTAGAACACGCTGCTGTGTGCGCTGGCGAACAGATGGCTTTAACGCGCACCGCCACCATCAACGCTCAATTTTCGTATCCACCAGGGAGTCATTCACATGGAAAGAACCACCAAACTTCTGATTGCTTTGCCTGCTTTTTCGGTCGCCTTGATCGCCGCCTTGAGCGAGCCTGCGCTGGCCCAAACAGCAGCCACCTCGCCCACGCGCGCGGAAATAAAAATGGAGCGCAATGAATTTTTGAAGACCCACCGCTGGGATGAAGTCAGCGAAACCTGGATGCTGAAATCAGGCGTTGAGGCACCTGCCAGCGTGAAGTCGCGCGCCGAAGTGAAAGCTGCACGCGATGTGTTTTTGCGCAATAACAAATGGGACGCCACCGCCGGCGGTTGGCTGCCTTTGGCGGCCACACCGCGCGACCTGAGCGGCATGACGCGCGAGCAGGTAAAAGCGGAGACAGACCAATTTCTCAAAACCCATTATTGGGATGAAGAGAGCGAAGGCTGGTTGGAAAAAAAGGCGCGATCGCGCAAACCTTGAGGTTGTGCGTTCCATGGTGCGCAAGCCTTGAGGCTGCGAGGTTTCAGCTGGCAACCTCGTCCCCGATTTGAATCGCCTTGCTGGCCACGTAGCGACGAAAGTCACCAATGGGGATGGCCGCCGAGCCGTGGGAATCGGCATCGATCCAACTGATGGTCGCGTCCAGTTCAGTTTCTTCAACTTGAACCGGGCCGGGGCGGATGGCGATGTTCGCCCCGTCGCCTTCGCGGTACTCCAGCTTGCCTGTGATGAGTGCGTGTTTAATCATGGCAATTTCCTCATTCAGCCCGCGCGAAAGCTTGGATTCCGAGCTCGCAGGCTCGCCAACTCATAACGCAGCGCGTCAATCTCGTCCAGCAAGTCCAGCACCAGTGCTGCGGCATGTGAGCTGAGCTCCAGGTCGTGCAGCAGTCGCAAGGCAGTGCGTGCGCGCGCCAGGGCCAGATGGTCAAAGATCAGGTCGCTGGGGTCGATGGTCGTCACCACACCTTCTTCGAGCAGCGCCATGATTTCAGCGTCGTCGACACCACAAGCCCGGCTCAATTGAGTCACCGTGTAGCGGACTTCATATTCCACCACTTCAGCTTGCACCCAAGTGGACGTTCGATTGTTGATAAACATCATTTCTCCTGTACGGCTCGGGGATCGAAGTCTGCAAAGGCTTTGGCCATGTCGCGGTAAGCGTCTTGCTGCGAAGGGGTGTCAGACGGCGGCAGGCTGAGCGTCAACGTGGCGTAAAAATCGCCGGCTGCCTGCGACGCTGAATTGCTGGGTATTCCTTTGGCCTTCATGCGCAATTTGCGTCCGGCCAGCGAGTGCGCGGGCACGCTCAATTGCAGTTCGCCGTCGGGCGTGATCACCGGCACAGTGGCACCCAGTGCGGCTTCCCACGGCGCGAGCGGCAAGTCGATGTGAACATCGCGGCCGTCCACCCGGTAGCGTGAATGCGGTGCGAATTGAATTTCTAAATACAGATCGCCCGACGGTCCGTTTCCCCAGCCGGGGCTGCCTTGTCCGACCAGGCGCAAATGTTGTCCAGCACGAATGCCCTTGGGAATGTTCACGTCGAGTTGCCTCGCGGGCGGGGCGTGTCCGCGCTGGTGAGGAAAGCTCAAACTCAATTGACGGTGTCCGCCGTGATAGGCGTCTTCCACGTCGATGCGAATGCCAGCATGCTGGTCTTCACCGGGGCCGTTCGCAGACCGTTCTCTGTGCCCGTAACGTGGTGCGTCTTGGGAGCCAGCGGCGCGGGCGGCTTGGCCGAACAGCGACTCAAAAAAGTCGCTGTGGTCCATGTCAGACCCGTTGCCTAAACCGTCCCCCGCGCCATCACCTGAGGATCCTGGCCAAGCATTTTGCGCGCGCGCACCGGCTTCTGCCGAGGTATCGAACGCTTCGCCGCGCTGGTGTCGAGCCACGGCGGCGTCGTAGGCTTTGCGTTTGGGCGCGTCGCTGAGGGCCTCATAGGCTTCCGCCAACTCTTTAAACCGCGCCTCGCCGTTTGGATCTTTCGTCACGTCGGGGTGGTACTTGCGCGCCAGTTTTCGGTAGGCGCGTTTGATTTCGTCGTGGCTGGCGCTGTTGGGCACCTTCAGCACGCCGTAATAGTCCTTGAACTCCATCTCTTGAACTCCGTCTGTTGAAATCCATTCCTTGAACGTCACCTTTTTGGCCCGTTGCCGTGAACGTGGTGCGTGGATCTCAGCGGCCTCTGTATGTATGTTGTCGAAGCTTGCCTTTGCGTTCTGTTCGGTCTCGCACATAGGGTCAGAGGAAGCACCGCTGTAGGAGTGAACCCACACACGAACGTGGCGCTCGCCGATGGCGGCGTGCGACACAGCGGCACAACATACCTTTTCGCAAAGCGACTGCGTCCGATCGCGCTTTCGCTTCAACTTGCAGCATCAGCGCCTCCATTTGCGTGGCTGCGCTGCCCAAGAGGAAACACAATGAATCACTTCGTACTCTCTTCCGTTTTCGTGGCGTCTTTGGCGTCGTTGTCGTTGACGGCTTGCGACAAGCCCGTCACCGTGAACCCCCCCGCACCCGTGGTGGTAACCCCTGGCCCAGCGGGACCAACGGGCGCGACCGGCGCTCAAGGCAGTACCGGCAATACTGGCAATACCGGAACCACTGGTGCCACTGGCGGCATGGGTGCTCCCGGCATGCCTGGAGCGCCTGGGGCGTCAGCGCCTACGAACTGAAACACAGTTAGTTCACTCGTCTAATTACCGCTGTTCATTAAGGAGCGCTCCATGAGCCTGGCCACCATCATCCTGATCGTTCTTGTTCTGCTGTTGATCGGCGCGATACCGGCGTGGCCACACAGCTCCGGCTGGGGCTACGGCCCTAGCGGCGGTCTGGGCTTGGTGGTGCTCGTCTTGGTTGTGCTGTTGCTGCTGGGTCGGATATGACCGCAGCGGTAGACATCGACCGTTTCGGCGGTCGGTGCTGAAAGCCACTGGGCTGAGATCGGCGGGCGCTGTCGCCTTGGCAGTCGCCTGCGTGGGATGTGAGACCCTGCCTGGCATCAGCAGCTTCGACGTGACCGGCAAGACTGACACGGTGACTTTACAAAGCGGCCGAACAACGCTTACGGCCGCTCAGACGAAGAACGTAGTGGCGCGCTTAAGCAGCGACCAAACCAGCGCCGAAGCCGTACGGCGCCACTTGCTCAGGGAGGGCGCGCTCACCGGCAGCCCCTTGACGGCGGGCAATGCGGTTACGCTGCTGCAAGACGGTCCGGCCACTTACCAAGCCATGTTGGCCGCCATCGAATCGGCTAGCGATCACATCAACATGGAAACCTACATCTTCGATGACGACGAGGTAGGTCAGCTTTTTGCTGCCGCGTTGATCGCCAGGAAAGGGCGGGCGTGCAGGTGAATTTGATACGCGACAGCGTGGGCACCTTGTCCACGCCACCCGCGTTTTTCGCCGCACTCACAGACAACGGCATCCAGACATTGGAGTTCAACCCAATCAACCCC
>JANPNT010000255.1:0-2887 GCA_031427655.1 Burkholderiales bacterium | reverse complement strand
CCGGTCAAGGTCTGGAGCTGCGCTTCATGGTCAAACTGCGAGTGCAAAACCCCAACGACGCACCGGTGGAATTTGACGGCATCGCCATCGATTTGGACGTGCGCGGCACCGAGTTCGCCAGTGGCGTCAGCGACCAACGCGGCACCGTGCCGCGCTTCGGCGAATTGGTGCTGAGCGTGCCTGTGACGGTGTCCGCCAGTTCGGTCATCAAGCAAGCCTTGAGCTTTGCGCTAGGTAACAGGGACGGCAACAAGGAAGGCAATCGCGGCAAGCTGAGTTATGAGTTGCGCGGCAAGTTGGCAGGCTCAGGCGCTGGGTTTGGTGGGCTGCGGTTCACGTCCAGCGGTGAGATGGATTTGCCTGCGGGGATGGGTGCGGCGAAGTGATGTCGAGAAATGCTGTGGATTTGGAAATGCGCGACATACAAATAGCAAGCGACCCTCGCTCCCATGCTGTCGGGGCTCAGGAGCAGGTGGTGGGGACACCGGCACTTCGTCACTTCGGCACTTCGTCACTTCGCTCACTTCGACTGAATAAAACGACTGACGCTGGGGAAGGGCTCCCGACAGGACCCGGCGAGCCTCTCGACAAAGAACACTTGGCCCGGGACCTGGATTTCTGTGGCGATGCCTGGACTTCAAACGTTTGGCGATCGCCAGCGTATCGAGTTGGGACACCCCGCTGTCCTGATTGGGCAAAACAACTGCGGCAAGACCAGTGCCATACAAGCGTTGGCCCGATGGTCTCAAGCCATCAAGACTTGATTTGATGTGCGTCGCTCATCCAGCGGCAAGGTACGAGGGGCTGACGACCGATCTCTGGGTATTCACAGCATGCGGGCGTTGGCCCCTTGTACCTTGTCACCCGCGTCAAGGTCGAACGTGGAACGCACCGAACAGCGGGCAGGTAAATCAAAGGGACGCTTGGATGGCGTGCGCCGATTTGCAACGGTGCGATTTCCTCAGCATCACTTCAGCTCCACCAAGTCGGGTGCAGCCGCGCGGATCGCGATGAGCACGGTGTCGCTGTGGCGGGTTCGGCGCTCCAAGTTCAAAGCTTCGCCCTTGTTTTGCGCGACAGCGTCGAGCAAACGTTGCCAATCGGTCGGCTTTCGCGACGGCACCATATCGCCAGTAACGGCGTCGTGGCGTGTGAAAACTTCCGACACGTCAAACCGAAACTCAAGCGGCAAGCGGACTTCTTGGCAACCGTGCTCGCTCACATGTCTTGTGAGGTGTATCTGCGCGGCAGAGGTCAATCAGCCCAGCACCGGGAAGCGTCAATTAAAAGCGCACTTGAAGGTGATTTCGGTCGTGCAGAAGCCAAGCCTGCCAGAACCTGTACCTTTGCGCCTGTTGTCTTTTCTCCTCCTGCCGTCGCACCTTCCCATGCCCCGCCGCAATTCACCCAACGAGATTCGTGATCTCAGTGACCTGAGCAATTTGGGCGAGTTGGTTTTTGACAAACGTTTGGGCCAGCGTGCGGCGGCCAAGAAGAATCGGCGCAACAGGCACTACGAAAAGCAGTTCATTCGCAACACGCTGAGCCATGTGGGTCTTGGTGCACTTGTCTCTGCGGCAGACCCAGCGGCTCAAGCCGATGAAGGCGACAACCTCAGTTGAACCCGCCCACACCGAACCCGCTGCAGTGCCCGCTTTGCGAACGCGAGATTCCGCCCACCCAGCGCGACGCACACCACTTGGTGCCCAAAAGCAAAGGTGGGCGGCACACCGAATTTTTGCACCGTGTCTGTCATCGGCAGATTCATGCATTGCTCACTGAAACCCAGCTCGCACGTCAGTTCAATACCGTTGAATCATTGCGCGCGCACCCCCAGCTGGCCACTTTTTTAGAGTGGGTCAAAACCAAGCCCGACGACTTCATGGTGCGCACCCGCAAAAGCGCGCTGATGCGTCGACGGTGACCGCTCTGACCTTGCGCCCAGTTCCTTTGATTGACCGCCTTTTTTTGAAAGCACCTTAGCCATGACCCTGTCTTTTGCAGTTTTGACCACCGCCTTGTTATTTGGCGGCATGACGCTTTATTCCTTTGGCTTCGCAGGCTTTTTGTTTACCGCTTTGCCCGCCGACGTTGCGGGCAGCACGCTGAGGCGCGCGTTTCCGATGTTCTATTTGTTTGTGATGGCCACAGCCGTGTTGGCGGCAGCCTTGCTCTGGTCGCACGATTCATTCGCTGCCGGTTTGATGGCCTTGGTTGCACTTACCACGCTGCCGTCTCGGCAGTTGCTGATGCCCGCCATCAACGCGGCCACAGACAACGGCCAGCGCGGCCGTTTCAAGTGGCTGCACAGCCTGTCGGTGGTCATCACGCTGGCCCACATCGCAGCGGCGGGCTACGTTTTGGTGCGCTTGGTCTGACCGCAGCCGAGCCGCTGGCAACACCAAGCCATGACAATTTCGGGACTTCACGTGAACCGTCTCGCAAATGCGCTCCAGGCCCGCACGAGGGGTAGTGCCGATGCTTCGCTGCGGCATGCCAGTGTCACGACGGCAGCGCGTATGGGGTGTTGCTGACCGAGCGGTTTTGGGCGGCTTGGAATGCCGCGACGCTCGGCACGCTACCCCATCAGTTGTTTGGTTTGCCCCGCCCGATGAAGTTCAGCGCACCAATGAACCGGTTCAAGCGGGCGTTCATAAAGTCAGGCTGCACGATTTGTTGTTCACCAAACTCCAGCACCACGGGGCGGTAGCGGCTGTCGGGTGGCCAGCTGGGTGTGGCCGTTGATGCCCGCAAATTCACCGCCACGTTCGGGTTGCCTGCTTTCGCAAACGCCACCCAGCGTGCCGACATTTGTCGGCCTACTTCGCGGTCCGTGTCGGTCAGCCGTATCGGCAAACACTCGCAGATGTCACCGGTGCCGAACACG
>JANPNT010000254.1:0-2590 GCA_031427655.1 Burkholderiales bacterium | reverse complement strand
CGTTCCCGCCGACGACCTGACCGACCCGTCGCCAGCCACCACCTTTGCTCACTTGGATTCGACCGTGGTGTTGTCGCGTGACATCGCCTCGCTCGGCATCTACCCTGCGGTGGATCCGCTTGACTCGACCAGTCGCCAGCTTGACCCGAACGTCGTCGGCGAAGAGCACTACGCCACCGCGCGTGCGGTGCAGGGCATCTTGCAGCGCTACAAAGAACTGCGCGACATCATTGCGATTTTGGGCATGGACGAGTTGGCCCCTGAAGACAAATTGGCCGTGGCACGCGCGCGCAAAATTCAGCGCTTTTTGAGCCAGCCTTTTTTCGTGGCCGAGGTGTTCACCGGTTCTCCTGGCAAGTACGTCAGCTTGAAAGAAACCATTCGCGGCTTCAAGATGATCGTGGCCGGTGAGTGCGACAGCCTGCCCGAACAAGCGTTCTACATGGTCGGCACCATCGACGAAGCCATCGAGAAAGCCAAGAAAATGCAGTAAGCCGAGGAAGTTGGGCGCTCTGCATGAGCGCACAGCAACTTGCTCACCGCATCATCTTCAAGCTCAAGGAAATTAAATGGCCACCATCCAAGTAGACGTTGTCTCCGCAGAAGAAAGCATCTTCTCCGGTCAAGCCAAGTTCGTCGCGCTGCCGGGTGAAATGGGCGAGTTGGGCATTTATCCGCGCCACACGCCGCTGATCACCCGCATCAAACCCGGTGCGGTGCGCATCGTTCGGGCTGACAACGACCAAGAAGAATTTGTATTTGTTGCGGGCGGCATTTTGGAAGTCCAGCCGGGCTCGGTGACTGTGCTGGCCGACACCGCCATCCGCGGCAAGGACCTCGACGAAGCCAAAGCTGACGCGGCCAAGCAAGCCGCTGCCGAAGCAATGAAAAACGCCAAGACCGACATCGACTTTGCCAAAGCGCAAGGCGAGTTCGCGGCCATGGCGGCGCAAATTGCAGCGCTTCGCAAGTTCCGAAAAAAGTAAATTGAAGGATGGGGAGCGACACAACGTCGCACCAAAAACAAAACCCGCCTAGCGCAAGCTCAGCGGGTTTTTTTTGAGCCGACCGCCACGCGCGTCGGTTTCAAAAAACTGTCGGCCTGTCAGGCAGTTCGTTGCGGTTTTCAGCCGTTGCAGACACGGGAAAGTGACGCGCCAGCAGCGAATCAATCGCGTCCACTGCCGAGATCAAGCCCGATTCAAATTCGCCGCGCTTGAATGCACCCGACATGTCTTTCAGCAGGATGTCCCACTGCGCCGCCGGGACTTGGTGATTCAAACCCCGGTCGGCCACGATGTCGATGTGGCGCTCGGCCAACAGCAGGTAAATCAACACGCCGTTGTTGGCTTCGGTGTCCCAGACGCGAAGCTTCCCAAACATCGTCACCGCACGTTCGCGGGCTGGGGCGTCGCGCCACAGGTAAGACAGCGGCAAGCTCGCTTCGACGCAGACCTTGATCTCACCGCTGTGGTGACGTTCACTGGCCTTCACGCGTGCTTCGATGCGGTCCAGCGCCGCAGCGCTCAAGGCGCGTTTGGCGTCGGTTTCATCCACCAGACGGTGTTTCAAGATTCGGGAGATGTTGGCCACGGTGATATTCCTTACCAATCGCCGGAGGCACCGCCTCCGCCAAAGTCACCGCCGCCGCCGGAGCTGAAACCACCGCCGCCGCCGCCGCCGCCAAAGCCGCCTCCACCACCGCCCCAAATCACGGGCCCTGCGCCAAGGCCGCCACCCCTTGCGCCGCGTCCTCGCGACCCGCCCAGCATGCTGCTGACGGCGCCGATGCCCAGCACGCCCACCAACACCACGGCCACCACGCCCGCAATGCCGGCCAGCAAGCCGCTGGCGGTCAAGACCCACCCGATGCCGCCTGCGGCACCGCCGGTGATGATGGAACCCAATTTGCGACCAAAGATGCCGGTCAAGATACCGCCCAAAATCGGCACGCCGATAAAGAAGAACATGGCCAGTTCCTGCCAGCCGACGCCCAGCGCACCGCCGCCTTGTTTGGATGCCTTGGGTTGCGCCAAGCCCTCGCCCTTGATGCGCAAGCTCAGTGCTTCCACGGCAGCGTTCAATCCTCCGGCGTAGTCGCCCGTCTTGAACGCCGGGCCGACCTGTTCGCTGATGATGCGTTTGGCTGCCAGATCGGGCACCGCACCTTCCAGGGTTTTGGCTACTTCGATGCGCACACGTCGGTCGTTTTTGGCCACGATGATGACCACTCCGTCGCCCACATCGCGGCGACCGATCTTCCACTGATCGGCCACGCGCTGCGCGTAAGAGGCGATGTCTTCAGGTGCCGTGGTGGGCACGATGAGCACCACCATTTGCGTGCCGCTCTGTTGCTCTAGGGTGGCCAGTTTGACGGTCAACTCCGCCGATTGAGCCGGATTGAGCGTGCCGGTTTGATCGATGACCTGAGCCGTGACCGGCGGCACTTCCAGAACGTCTTGAGCCTGCGCCGCACCGGCCCAAAGCAGCGCCGCAAAGCACAGCACAAACCTGCGCGACAGGCAGGTGTTCATCAGACAGGGATTGGTCAAGCGAGGCAGCTTTTACTTCGCCGCAGGCTTCTCAAAGT
>JANPNT010000253.1:0-1603 GCA_031427655.1 Burkholderiales bacterium | reverse complement strand
CGTCCATCATGGCACCGATCCCCATGCCTTGGCGTACGAGCGACCAGTTGGCGATCGAGTGATCTGCAAAGCAGCTGAAGTTCGCTTCGCCCAGCGGCAGCCCGTGTTGGCGCAGGTAAGCCAGGAACTGGCCTGAGCGATCAGAGCCGACGAAGGACAGATGGACCGCTTCTTCGGCACTGCGCGGGTGACCGTTGGCCTTGACCCAGTCTTCGGACGCATAGAAGCTGGCCGTGGCCTCGCGGATCAACCGGGCGATAAGGTCCGGCTGCTGCGGCTTGACGTGACGGATGGCAATGTCGGCCTCGCGGCGCAACAGATCGCTCAGCGCATTGGACGAGATCACCTCGATCGCGATGCCCGGCTCCTGGTCGCGCAACTGCCGCACCAGTGGCGCAAGTATGTGGGCGGCCACCGCGTCACTGGCTGAGACCGAGACCACGCCGCCCATGGCCTGCGAGCGACCGGTAGCCGCCAAGCCCAGGGCCTCGGCGGCTGCGCCCATCGCGCGTGCGTGTTCCAAGAGGTCCAGTCCGGTGGGGGTGAGCGCCATGGCCTTACCCACGCGCTCGAACAGGGTCACGCCCATGCGCTGTTCAATGGCAGCCACTTGGCGGCTTAAGGTGGGCTGGGTCAGGCCTAGCTTGCGGGCCGCAGCCGACAGCGAGCCGGTTTCCGCGGTTTCTAGAAAGGCCTTTAGCTGATTCCAGTCGAGTTTATCCATGCGTAAATGTATATGTTCACTGCGATTTACCGCAATTCCCTGCGGTGTTCTGCATGGATAACATCTGCATGTTGCCAGTCCCTCAATTTTTAACCTTGCCAAATATGCCGTCCCCTACCATCGCTCCAGTCGCAGACGCCGCATCCATTCCCGAGGCGAGTGAGCAAGCCATCCGTAAGGCCCTCTTCTGGGATCGCATCGCGCGCAAATACGCAGCGGATGCGATTGCGGACGTGGCGGGCTACGAAGCCACGTTGCGGCGCGTGCAAGCGCTTCTGTCTGCCAATCAGGACGTGCTGGAGATCGGTTGCGGCACCGGCACCACCGCACTGCGTTTGGCACCCTTGACCCGTCACCTTCTGGCCACCGACTACTCCGCCAGCATGATCGCCATCGCCCGCGAAAAGTTGGCGGCCCAGCCGGTGCCGCAGTTGAGCTTCGCGCTGGCCGATGCCGACACACCCGTATTCGAGCAGAGTGCTTACGACCTGGTGCTGGCTTTCAACGTGCTGCACTTGGTGAGCGACCTTGACCATGCGCTGGAGCTTGCAGTGCAGACATTGCGCCCAGGCGGCTTGTTGATTTCCAAGACACCGTGCATCGCAGAGATGAACCCGCTCGTTCCCTACCTCGCGCTGCCCCTGATGCGCGCCATCGGCAAGGCACCCCACGTGCTGTGCTTCAACGCGAAGGCGCTGCAGTCGGCCATCGCCAGACAGGGGTTGGAGATCATGTCGGTCGAGCGACATGGCACGCGGGGCAGGGATATGCGGGTCTTCATCGTGGCCCGTAAGGGGGCCTGAGATTTCCAGCGTCAAGTGCTGGTCTTAAGCTGACCTTGGTCTAGATTTTGACCAGAACCATCCTGGCATTGACACC
>JANPNT010000252.1:0-9047 GCA_031427655.1 Burkholderiales bacterium | reverse complement strand
CTGCGCCATGCGGTCGAACGGGCGGCCGCGCAGTTCTTCGAAGTGCTCGCAGGCGGCGCGCACCCTGATCTGCGTGTCACTGCCGTCCTGCGGTCCGGCCGACAGCATGAACACATCGAACTGAATGCGGTCGTGGCTTTCCAACATTTGCATCATCAACTGGCTGGTGGCATGTTGATGAAAGTCCGCCGACAAGTAACCGATGCGCAAACGCTCCAGCGGCTTGGCGTGGGACTTGACGCCTCTGTGAGCAACGCGGCGCATTGATGAGCGCGGCAATGGACGCGCATTGCGCGCTGCATGCAGCGCGTAGTGGCGCGCGACCTTGAGCGTTTCCAACGGATCAGTCACCAGCACGGCGTGCGCGAAAGGGCTGGTCTCAAAGGACGATTCGTCAGGAATTTTCGCCAACGCAGCACGAAGCTCGATCAACGCTTGTGCAGCCGCTGGCCAATTGCAGGTCTCACGTTCCATGAACGCCAGCTGTCCGCGCGCCGCCAGATCGCTGGTGCCCAAACCCAGGACCACAGCGGTGCGCAAGCACTCAGCGGCCTCACGCTTCAGGCCCAGGTCTTTGAACGACATGCCCAATTGGAAGTGCAGCACCGCATTCGACATCTGTGTCGACAGCGCGCTCATGAAGGCCGCAATCGCCTCACTATGACGGTGTGAGCGTTGAAGCGACAAAGCAAGCGACACCCAATGAGCATGATCTCGCGACACGTCTTGCGGTAGCTCCTTCAACACGGCGGCAGCTTCGTCTGCGCGCCCCAACTCCAACAGCGCGTGCGACTCCAGCGTATATGCCAAACCCGAACGCGGGTAAGCGCTGCGCAGAGTGCGCGTCTTTTTGATGGCGTCCAGCGGTCGCGCCGATTTGATGAACGCATGCGCTGCCGCCAAGCCGTAAGCCTCATCGCCGTGCAGCTGTGCGGCTTGTTCGAAGGCGCGCGCAGCGAGCAGCCATTCCTCGCAGCGCGCGTGGTCTTGTCCCACTTCGTAGCGCCGGTGTGCGCGCGTCTGGTTGTTCGTCAACGCATTTGCGTCGGCGGCGCTGTGGGCAGGTGTGGGCAGGGCAAGTGACATGGTTCAGCGGCACGCCCACCGCAAAAACGCAGTACGGGCTCAAAGTGGAAACATCGATCCAGCTTAGTTTTTTGAATGTGTTGTGGTGGGCGGAAATGCCGTGCTCTCGCCTTGCAATTCAAGACGCTGCGATGGATGGTGCAGTGCCCAGTTCCGCCGATGGCAAAGAAACTCGCGCAGTGGCTCGTGCGATCCAAAAAAGCGCTTTTTCCTGCAGGCCCAAGCCGCCGTACAGCACGCCCAAGTTATGCGCTGCCAGGTGGCTGCCGCGGCCGCTGACAGTGTCTTGAAGCTGTGGCTGTTCGCCAATCTCGAAGGCTTGCAGCCAACTGGCCTCGACCATCGGCAGCAATTCACCGGACCGCGCAGGCTCGGCAGCGGCCCAGTCGAGCAGGACGTCGCCCAGCGTGAAATAGAAATCGGGCGAGCCAGCCCAACGGGGCATCTCGGCTTCGGCCAGATCCACCGCGTCATCGAAGCGCGCCAATTTCTTCAACGTAAACAAAGCCCGCAGCACCAAATCGTGCCGCCAACCCGCCTGCGCATCACCATGCGTCAAAGCAAACGCAAAGTGTGGCTGCGCCTGGGCAAATTGGCCGCCTACCTCAAAGTCTTTGCCCAGCTGGTAGTTGAAGTAAGCATCCAACGGCTGATCGACCATCGCCAAATTCAACAAGCGCTGGTTACGGCCCTGTTTGGGAAGCATGTGTTCGGGCAAGTAGCCGTCGTGCATCGCAGTGACCGACAGCTTGCGGCGCGGCAGATCCGAGACGGGCTGTTCGTGCACCCTGCCCGCATATGCCACGCCGCGCGGTAATACCCGCGTCAGCCAACTCGGCGCGGTGGCGTCGCCGCTCGGTGCGCCGTTTTGAATCAAGCTGGCCACGCGAATCTGGCCCACGAAGTCAGGCGCTTGGTAGCGCAGCGCAGCCAAGCGGTCCGCGCCTTCGCTGACCCATTCATCGGCGTCCAGCACCACACACCATTCGGCGTTCGTCATCGACAAGGCCGCATTGCGCGCAGCGGCAAAGTCATCGCACCACCGGAAATGACCCACGCGAGCGCCACAACGCAGGGCGATTTGGACCGTGGCGTCTGTGGAGCCCGTGTCGAGCACCCACATTTCGTCTGCCCAGGGTCGCGCGCTGTCCAGGCAGCGCTGCAAGCAGCGCGCTTCGTTGCGCACGATTATCACCACGGCAATCCGGTTCATGCGAAGCCACTTTTGATTCAAGTTGGCATCGGAACACGCCCGACAGACCTCGGGTCAACAAGGAAGCGGCACGGTTTCACCTCTAATCAGGCGATCAAAAGGCCGTGCACGGCCCTGTGCATTTGTCACGCGGCTGAAAATTTTTGCTCAAGTTGCCCGAACCACGCTCCGATAAGTATTCCAACGCACCTGGAAACCTGGGTTCGTGGTCCAACTGGACGGACAAGGCGGAGCAGCATGAGTTTTTAAACAAACATGTTGCAAACGCATTGACCAACCGGCGCGGGCGTTGCAAGTGAATGCTGGGTGCCTGAAAGACCCGATTTCTGAGCACTCGTCAGTTCGCTTTTTTAACGCCGGCACTGGGCCGGGAATCAAATCAACCACTAGGAGTTATCTCATGCCAATGGTCATCAATAGCAACATGAATTCAATGACGGCTCAGCGCAATCTGGCCACGAATCAAAACTCTTTGAGCACGTCGATGCAGCGCCTGTCTTCGGGTTTGCGTGTGAACAACGCATCCGACGACGCGGCCGGTCTGGCCATTGCCACTCGCATGGATTCACAGGTTCGCGGCATCAACGTGGCCATCCGCAATGCCAACGACGGCATTTCGCTGGCGCAAACGGCTGAGGGCGCGTCTGCCACCACCGTCGACGTGCTGCAGCGCATGCGTGAACTCGCCGTGCAGGCGCAAAACGCGTCCAACGGAACAACGGACCGCGCCAACTTGGACACGGAATACCAAGCACTTTCATCAGAGATCACCCGTATTGCAGACGCCACCAAGTTCAACGGCACCGCGATCGTAGGCAGCGCGGCTGGCGCACAGGTCTTTCAAATCGGTGCCAACGGCGGCGACACCTTGACCGTGACCACCGCGACCATCACCACCGTCGCCGGCGGCTTGACCACCGCAGCTTTGGCATCGACCGCCTTGGCGGCGATCGACGCTGAAATCGTCGTGCAGACCACA
This sequence comes from Burkholderiales bacterium, assembly GCA_031427655.1. Lineage (GTDB taxonomy): Bacteria > Pseudomonadota > Gammaproteobacteria > Burkholderiales > Burkholderiaceae_C > JANYJJ01. The sequence goes on along the minus strand of JANPNT010000252.1, from coordinate 5,769 downwards.
GCCCGTGCGTCTTACGGTGCGTCCATCAACCGCTTGGGCTTCGCGATTTCGAACTTGTCAATCTCGGGTGAAAACCAGGCCGCTGCCAAGGGTCGAATCATGGACGCCGACTTTGCGGCAGAGACGTCGAACTTGTCTCGTGCACAGATTCTCCAGCAGGCCGGCAACGCCATGATTGCGCAAGCCAACCAGCAACCACAACAGGTAATGGCACTGCTGCGCTGATCGTCACCGAATCGCGTCATTCGCATTCAAGCCGCCCCCCCCGGGGCGGCTTTTTCATGTCCGAACGGAGTTGAATTGAGGTGGAAAAACCCGCTTAATTGGCTTATGGCGTGGGCTCAAGTTGCTGAAAATTGACGCACAGGCGCTGAACAAGACAGCCTGACCGCATCGGCGATTTCGCCGCCAGCAACAACCCCTCAGCGGAGTGACGTCATGCCTCAAACCATCAACACCAATTTGCAGTCGCTGAATGCCCAGCGCCACCTGACCACATCGCGGTCGTCCTTGGGCACGTCGATGGAGCGCCTGTCGTCCGGCTTGCGCGTCAACAACTCCGCCGACGATGCCGCTGGCTTGGCGATTGCCAGCCGCATGGATTCGCAAGTCCGCGGCATCAACGTCGCCATCCGCAATGCCAACGACGCCATCTCGCTGGCGCAAACGGCTGAAGGTGCCACTGCCACCTCGGTTGACATCTTGCAGCGCATGCGCGAACTGTCGGTGCAAGCGCAAAACGCCACCAACGGCACCACCGACCGAGCCAATTTGGACACCGAGTACCAACAGCTGTCAGGAGAGATCACCCGAATCGCAGCCGCCACCAAGTTCAACGGAATCGCCATCGTGGGCGCTGCGCCAGGCCCTCAGATATTTCAGGTCGGACCCAACAACGGCGATACGTTAACCGTGTCCACGGTGGCGATCTCCACCGTCACGGGCGATTTGCTGACCTCAGCCAATGCCTCGACCGCACTCAGTGCGATTGATTCTGCCATCGGGGTGCTCACCACCAACCGCGCGACTTACGGTGCGGCCATCAACCGCTTGGGTTTTGCCATCTCCAATCTGTCCATCTCGGGTGAAAACCAATCGGCCGCCAAGGGCCGCATCATGGATGCCGACTTTGCGATGGAAACCGCCAACCTGTCGCGAGCGCAAATCCTGCAGCAAGCGGGTAACGCGATGGTGGCGCAGGCCAATCAGCTTCCTCAGCAGGTCATGGCGTTACTGCGCAACTGACGCCGAAAAATAAACTGAAACTCCTTTCGATTTCCGCTCAAGTCCGCGCAAAGCCTGCCGATAGATCTCATACGGCACGTCTTTTTGTGGGCGCACATCGAGGTGCCAACACCACGCCGCAGCGGTGTGGGGTCAGGCGCCTCGATCACATGGGAAGGAAAGCATCATGGCGAGCATCAGTTCGGCAGGCATAGGAAGCGGTTTGGATGTGAACTCCATCGTCTCGCAGTTGATGGCTATCGAGCGTCAGCCGCTGAACGCGTTGCAGACCAAGCAAACGTCCATCCAAACCACGGTATCGGAATACGGCAAGGTCAAAAGCGCCATATCGACCCTGCGTGACACCGCCAGCAAATTGGCGGGCTCCAGCTTGTGGGGGCAAACCGTCAGCACCTCGTCGAACGCCGCGGCGGTGACTTCCACCACCAACGGTTCCGTCGCGGGCAGCTACTCGGTGGCCGTGCAATCGTTGGCCAGTGTGCAAACCGTGGCCACCGGTGTGTACCCGACCACCACCACCACGCCAGGCTCGGGCGTGCTGCACATCGACCTCGGCGCCTGGGGTGCCGGGCAAACCACATTCACCGGCAAGGTACCTATCGCCTCCGCAGACATCACCATCGCGGCCACCGACACTCTCACCGACGTGCGCGACAAGATCAACGCCGCCGGTGTGGGAGTCACCGCGCTGATCATGACCGACGCATCGGGTTCGCGTTTGTTGATGCGCTCCAACATCACCGGTGCAGAAAATGGTTTTCGCACCTCAGGCATCGCCGGCTTGGACTTCGACCCTTCCAGCGGCGGCGCGGGCATGACGCAGACCCAAACCGCAGCCGACGCCAAAGCCACCGTCAACGGCTTGCCGGTCACATCCACCACCAACGCCTTCGTGAACATCGTGGACGGCTTGTCGCTCACGCTGAACGCCGTCACGACCTCACCCGTGAACGTGGATGTGGTGGCCGACAAAGACAGCTTGAAAAAAGCGCTCACCGCGTTCGCCGAGGCCTACACCGCAGTGAACAAGTTGATCGCCGCGGACACCAAATACGACCCCATCACTAAAAAAGGCGGGCCTCTGTTGGCTGACAGCGCCGTGTCAACCCTGCAAAGTCAGTTGCGCTCGTTGGTCGGACAAAGCTCGGGCGCCTCCGCGGTGTTCGGCCGCTTGTCCGATGTGGGGCTGCAGCTGCAAGCCGACGGCTCGATGACGGTGAATGCCACCAAGCTGGACAGCGCTTTGGTCAACCTGCCGGAGCTGAAAAAAGCCTTCTCCAACTCGAACATCCTGGACCCCAGCCAAGACGGGTTTGGCAAGAAATTTCGCGTGCTGAACGACGCGATGCTGGCCGCCGATGGCTCGTTGTCCAGCCGCAGCGAGGGCTTGAGCTCGCAACTCACGCGCAATCAGAAGAGCCAGGACGACCTGAACGTGCGTCTGGCGGGGATCGAAAAACGCCTGCGAGCGCAATACAACGCGCTGGACAAGCGAATGGCGCAAATCACCAGCTCGAGCAGCCTGGTCACGCAGCAAATCGCGGCCTACAACCGAAACGGTTGATCACGCAGACGCACGGGAAACCGACGTCGCAAAACCGCCCCCAACCTCCACGCAGGCTCGGCGGTTTTTTGTTTTTTTGAATCGGCAGAGCAGTCGCCCTAACAGTCGCCCTAACAACGCAGGCAGTTTCGCGAAGTTCCCGCCTCAAGTGCGCACCCTGGTGTCCGATACACAACACACAGCCTTTCGGAAAGCAACACCATCATGTTCGCACCCACTTCAATGCAACGCTCCTCAGGTGCTTCAGCCTTCGCCAGCACCTACCGCCAAGTCGGTGTGCAAACCGGCGTCGGTGGTGCCTCGCCGCATCAACTGGTGTTGATGCTGTACGACGGCTACAACGAATCGGTAAACGACGCCCGCATGGCCATGCAAACGGGTCAGATTGAAGCCAAGGGCAAGGCCATCGGCCGCGCGCTGCGCATCGTCGATGAGGGCTTGAAAGCTTCACTGGACCTTAAAGCGGGTGGCGCCATGGCCGAAAACATGATGTCGGTTTACGCCTATGTGCTGCGCCGGCTCAGCGAAGCCAATTTGAGCAATGACTCGCAGTTGCTTGATGAGTGTTTGCGCGTCATGGAGCCCTTGCGGTCTGCCTGGGTGGCCATACGCCCTGAAGTTTCCGCGCCTTCCGCATCCAATGCCAGCTCAAGCAACGTCCAGTGACATGAACCAAAGCCAACGCTATATCGACCCAAAGAAGTCCATGAACACCACCTTGTTGAGCTACTACCAAGCCATCGAAGACGCCAGCCACGACATGCTGGCGGCAGCACGCGCAGGCAATTGGGACGAAGTGGTCAAACTGGAAGGCGCCTGCGCCATGTTGATTTCGCAGCTCAAACACGCCGCCGCGGAAAAGCCCTTGGTCAGCGAAGAAGCGCGGTTGAAGTCGCGCGTGATGCAACGCATCTTGGTGAACGACGCCGAGATCCGCCAACTGGCTGAGCCTTGGTTGGACGACCTCGACGAAATGCTCAGCGGCAGCTCGAAAACCTTGCACTGAGCACCCGCTGCACAAACGCACCATGCACAGCAACGAATTTGCAAATGAAGCTTCAAACGAATTTTCAAAACAACATGACGCCCTCATGCAAACCATGACCGCACCCTCGGACGAAGTGGCCGCATCCAACGGCGCTTTGGACGACTTCCGTTTGTCCGCACGCGCCGAAATCACCGGCCTGCTCAACCAATTGCGTGACGCCAACGTCACACTCAACCTGAACGCGCCCGACGGCCGCATGATCAACGTCACGCTGTCGGCGATTGATGCCACGCGCGACGCCTTGACCTTCCGCACCGGCGCGTCCACGGCGCAACTGCAAACGCTGATCGAGTGCGACGAAGCGGTGGTGGTGGGCTACCTAGACCGCATCAAATTGCAGTTCGACGTGAGCGATTTGGTCATGGTGCATGCCGAGAACGGCAGCGCGCTGAACTGCGCTTTCCCGTCTGAAATATTCCGCTTCCAGCGCCGCAGCGGCCTCCGCGTGCGCCCCATGGTGCGCAGCAGCCCCACCGCGCGCCTGCGCCACCCCATGATCCCGGAGATGCAGCTCAGCCTGCGCATCTTGGACGTCAGCATCAGCGGCTGCGCCATCTTTCTGCCCGACAACGTGCCGCCCATGTCACCCGGCGTGCTCATCAACAACGTGCAAATTGACCTGGATGCCGACACCCGAATCTTGACGACCTTGCGCATGCAGCATGTGAGTTCGATCAGTGCGGATTCGAAGGGCGTGCGGTTGGGGTGTGAGTTGTTGAACCCCGCGCGCGAGGGGCTGCGGGCTTTGCAGCTTTATATTGATCAGACGCAGAAGCGGCGGAGGTTGATGGCGTTGGATTGAGCTTTTGCTTTGGTTTTCGCATGCGCTGCACCGAGCTGGCGTTTTTGTAGTTTTGGCCCCGGCAGACGAGTAACTTTCATTTGCTGCACCAATTGAAAGTCACCAAAGCAAAGGCGCTCAATACTCATTTGTGCGGAGCATTCGCACAGAGGTCATGAGTTCGAATTTGACCAAGCCGTGTCCGTTCCTCCAGTCACGCTCTTGACTGTCCAAAACGCGGGGCCTAACGCTTCAAGCGCGCCGACGAACTCTGGTCCTCACGCTCATGAGTGGCGCGCCAACGTTCGCCCTTAAAGTGCCCCCATGTGCACCCGCTACATCCCCCCCGAAGTTGCCGTCATCGAACGCCACTGGCACGTCGGCCGTGCCAACCCGTGGCGCGGCTTGGAAGGGCCGGTGGATGTGTTTCCGGGTTATCAAGGCAGCTTCATTCGCGCTGCCGCTATGGCCGATGGGCAGGACGAACCGAACCCACCGATGCCTGAGCTGGTGAGCGGCCAATGGAACTTGATTCCTTGGTTTGCGATTTCGGCCAAGCTCAAGTTCGCGACTTGCAATGCGCGCTCAGAAGAGATGGCCACGAAAGCGAGCTACAAGTTTCCGTGGGCGCGGGGACAGCGCTGCATCATTCCGGCGGCGGCGTTTTTTGAGCCGAACTGGGAGACCGGCAAACACGTGCGCTGGCGCTTCAAACGCAGCGACGGCGCGCCTTGGGGTTTGGCGGGTTTATGGAACACCTGGTGCGACAAAACCACTGGCGAAATTGTCGAGAGTTACACCATGCTCACGCTGAACGCCGACAACCATCCGCTGATGAAACGAATGCACAAACCCGACCCGAAATTGGCGGCCAACGCGCAAGACAAACGCAGCGTGGTGCCGATTGAAATGGCGGATGTGAATACCTGGTTGTACGGCACGCAGGCCGAGGCGCGGGGGTTGATTCGGTTGACGGATGAGAGTGGGTTTGAGGCTGGGGCGGACGGGTGAATTTTTGAAGAGCACACAAAGGTGACTTGTGTTTAGAGATTTCATCACCTCCCCAATCCTCCACCGTCAAAGAGGAGGGGCCCTACAAATTCAGCGTTGAAAACGCTCTGTTAACTGACG
>JANPNT010000251.1:0-5978 GCA_031427655.1 Burkholderiales bacterium | reverse complement strand
CACCGTGACCGCCCGCCAGCAACGGGCGGCTTCAAAAACTTGTGAAGCATCAAGCTTGGCCCGCAACCGCTGCCGATTTGAAATCAGACCCTCGCGGCCCGGCCTTTATTCCATAAGCGACAACAGTGACTTAACAGGTGGGAAGCGAGGGTCATGAGTAGCGAGCAAAGCAATGGTCAATCTTGAGAATTTACGCCGACGTGTGTTCAACGCGCTTCGCTGCATATTTGTTGGCGCTTCGGTTCACTGAAGCTGGCCGCGAAGCCGCGTGACTATGCCGTCGATTGGGAGCACCAGCGATGGATCTTGCTCCGCATCAGCCTCTGTTTGGGCTGCGATCTGATCCCATGCGGCGTCTCGCGCTGGGTCCGCGCCCAGGCTGCCCTCGACTCGATCAACAACCACGTCTTTCACGGCCACCCTTGCGGCTGCCCGCTCCAACTCCCTCGGCCCAAACGATGAAGCCGCACTTCCGCTGGTGACCAAGCCTTCGGCATACAAGCGCTCAATATCTGGCGCGGCTTTGAGCAGCTCGCGCTCTGCCACGCGGGTGTGCAGCAAGGCCCGCAGCCAGTGCAGTACGCGCACCCAGCCGGGCACCCAAATGCGTGACGCGCGGCGAGCGATGCCGTTGGCGATAAGGCAAGCAGCATCGGCGGGCGAGGTTTCGGCGTTGAGCACGCTTGGCATGGTGGCGCGCAGGCGGGCGAAGGCGGGGTGCAGTGCGCCCTCGGTCATCAGCGGCGTGCTGACCCATGAGGCGTGGATGACGCTGACCATGACTTGGTGCGCGGCCAGCTCGATGCGCCAGGCGTTGCACATGGCCTCTACGGCCGCTTTGGAAGCCGCGTACGCCGACATGGCGGGCGGGTGGGCGAAGGACGAGACGGAGGCGCTGACCAGCACCATGCCTTGCTGTTTCATGACCTCGGGCAGGGCGGCGCGCACGGTGTTGAAAACACCGAACACATTGACTTCGAAACAGCGTTGCCAGGCGGCGGGGTCGGTGAGCGCCAAGGGGCCGAAGGAGGCAACGCCTGCGTTGGCCCAGACAATGTCGATGCGGCCGTGGTGGGCGATGGCTGCGACCACGGCAGCGTCGCAGGCGGGGCGCGAGGTGACGTCGGCCACGACGGTGAGTACATCGGTGCCGATTTGGCTGGCCACTGCCGCCAAAGGGGCGGCGTCGCAGTCGACCAGCACGAGCTTGGCGCCGCGGTGATGCAGTTCCAGCGCGGTGGCTGCACCAATGCCGGAGGCGGCGCCGGTGATGAGGATGACTTTGCCTAACATTGGCGTGAATGGGTGCTATGCGCGCGTGAGCCTACGAAAGGCTCAGTGCGAACGGGAGGTGTGGGCGCGGGTCAAGCCGACGGACTGAGGATCGCTCAGTCAATCAATCGATCTGCCTGAACATTTGCAGCAGTTGATGACAGCGCTCGGGGTTGTTCGCGAATGCCGGGTCGCTCAGCGGCATGTCCATGAACTCGCTGTAGCCGTTGGGCAAGCTGGCGTTGTGCGTGCTGATGTCGGTGAAGGCCATGCTCCAGGCTCCGAATTCGCGCGCTGGCGTCGGGCCGCTGTCGATCACGATCATGCCGCGATGGCGCAGGTCGGCGGCAATGCGTTGCTGCAACGCGCGCACCGCGGGCTCTTCGCCTTCAAGCACTTGCATGAAGTTGCCGTCTTTGTAGAGCAGCATGCCGGTGAGGCCGTCGCGCTCGTTGTTGGCGCGGCAGGTCGCCAACATGTCGTGCAGTTCCTTGGACGAAAACCAAGTGACCGCCGCGCTCAGGTAAACCAGAAAAAACATCTTTGTCCTCTACACGGGAACGTCACGGACAACGCCGACAAATCGGCTCGGCGCGGAGCAAAGATGATGCGGTCAATCGGCGGATTTTTTGCGCTCATCGGAGCGCTTTTTTTCGCGCGCCAAATCACGAAACTGCCACCACACAAAACCCAAGCCCAGCACGGCGATGCCCAGCACCTTGACCAGCATCAGCCACGAAAAGTTGTCCACCGCGCCCTGCTCTCAGCGTGAATTCAGGCGCTGACAGTGTTGCCGCGCGACGCTTGCGAATTGGTGAATTCGCGGTCTTGCACGGCCAAGCGCGCAAACAAATCGGCACCCCACTCAAAGCGCGCATCGAGCGATCGGCGCGGTGGCACGAACGGGCGCTTGGCTTCGGCACCTTCGGTCTGGTGCGCAGCGGCTTGCACTAAAAACTGGGTGCAAGGCAACGGCGCGAAGTGCTGGGTGGGGTCGGCCGGGGCAATCAAGACCGCACCGCTGGCACGCGCCAGCAATGCGAGCTTGCGCTTGCCCGACACCACCGCGCGGTGGTTGATGGAGTCGCAACCGGCACGCTCCAACACCCGACCGATTTCGGCATAGATCAACCGCGCTGCGCGAATGGCGGGGCGGCAGTCGCGCGGCAGATGCGCAATGCCGTGTTCTGAGCGCTCGTACAGCACATCGGCGGCTTGCAGCAAGCGCGCCACCACGCTGGCCACGCGAGCGTCAAACACCGGGTTCAGCAACCAGGCTTCGGCGTCGATGCCGGCCTGCGCCATCCACGCCAGCGGCATGTACAGCCTGCCGGCGCGGGCGTCTTCGCCCACGTCACGCGCGATGTTGGTGAGCTGCATGGCCACACCCAAATCGCAGGCGCGGGCCATGGCCTCTTCGCTACGCGAACGCATGATCACCGCCATCATCGCGCCCACGCTGCCAGCCACGCGGGCACCATAGGCTTGCAGGTCTTCGATGCTGTTGTAACGGCGGCCTTCGGCGTCCCACTGAAAGCCTTCCAACAGCGCTGTGAGCAGTTCACGCGGCAGCGCAAATTCACGCACCACGCAGGCCAAGGCGCGGTCGGCTTCATGGTTTTGCGGCGTGTTGGCGTAGACATCGTCCAAGCGCGCATACAGCGTGACCATGGCTTTGTTGCGGTCAGTGCTGAAGTCGATTGCGTCGTCGGCCACGCGGCAAAACGCGTACAGCGCAATGGCCGGGCCGCGCACGCGGTGCGGCAGCAAACGCGATGCGGCAAAGAAGGTTTTGGAGCCGCCCTGCATCAGGGTTTGGCAGGCTTGGAAATCGAATTGCGCCGTGTTTTGCAACTTCGTTTGCGACGTGATGGCTGCAGCAAGCTCTGGCATGGCTAACTCCTTAGGAGACCTGAACGGGAACAGGAACAACGCTTTGCAGCGCCTTGGCCGACATCAGCACTCCCGGCACACCCGCGCCGGGGTGGGTGCTGGCACCGACCATGAATAAATTTTTGACGTCTTCGCTGCGGTTGTGCGGACGGAACCAGGCGCTTTGCAAGAGCAAAGGCTCTAGGCCAAAGGCCGCGCCTTTCAGCGACAGCAAGCGGTCTTGGAAGTCTTGCGGGGTCATCACATGTGAGGTGACGATGTGCTGGCCCAGCTCGGGCAGCAAGGTTTCTTCCAGGCGCTTTTGTACTTTGAGGCGATAGGTTTCAGCGTGCGCTTTCCAGTCGGTGCCGCTGTCCAGGTGCGGCACGGGCGACAACACATAAAACGCATCGTGACCGGCCGGTGCCACCGACGGATCGGTGGCGCTGGGGCGGTGCAAATACAGGCTGAAGTCTTCGGTGAGCTTGTGCTTTTTGAAGATGTCGGTGAGCAGGCCTTCATAGCGCGGGCCCAGCGCCATGGTGTGGTGCGGCACATCGGGGTACTGCTTGTTGGTGCCGAAATACCAAACGAACAGGCTCATGGAATAGCGGCCGTTGTCGATGCGCTTGTTGGTCCAGTGCGGCCGGTGTTCGGCGGCCACCAAGTTGCGGTAAGTCCACGCGGTGTCGGAGTTGCACACCACGATGTCGGCGCGAAGCTTTTCGCCGTTGGCCAATTCCACGCCGGTGGCGCAGCCACCTCCACGTCCACCTTTGCCGCCTTCGATGGTGATTTGGCGCACGGTGGCGTTGTAGCGCACCGGCACTTTGCGGTCTTCCAGCAGTTTGATCATGCCGTTGACGATGCTGCCGGTGCCGCCCATGGCCGAGTACACGCCGAAGCGCCGCTCCAGCGCGTTGATGAGGCTGTAGACGCTGGTGACGGAAAACGGATTGCCACCGATCAGCAGGGTTTGCAGGCTCATCGCCATGCGCAGTTTGGGGTGCTTGAGGTGGCTGGCCACCAAGCTGTGCATGGTGCGCCAAGCGCGCATGCGAACCATGCTGGGCACGGCCGAAATCAGGTCGCCAATGCTGTCAAAGGCTTTGCTGCCCAGGGCCTCGAAACCGAGCTTGTAGCAAAGGTCGGCTTCTTTAACGAAGTTGTCGAAACCGGCGGCGTCTTCCGGGCTGATGCGGGCCACCTCGGCGCGCATTTTTTCCGGGTCGCCGCTGTAATCGAAGTGGGTGCCGTCGTCAAAGCGCACGCGGTAGAACGGGTCCATCAAACGCAACTCCACGTCGTCTGAGAACTTGCGGCCGCACATGGCCCACAGCTCTTCAAACATGAAGGGCACGGTGATGATGGTGGGGCCGCCGTCGAAGGTGAAGCCGTCTTGCTTGCGCACGTAGGCGCGACCGCCGGGACCGTCGAGTTTTTCTAGCAACTGAACTCGGTAACCCATGACGCTAAGGCGTATGGCTGCGGCCATGCCGCCGAAGCCCGCGCCAACCACCAAAGCCACCGGCGCTGCGCCGCTGGCACCGACGCTCAAATTGCCCTGCGCTGAAGCTGGCAGCAAGGGGCCGCCGGGGGCGTTGACCTCAGCGGGCGTGAAGTAGCTTTTCATGAGAGGGCTTGCTTTCAGGACTGGGAGCTTGCGCTCCCGCAGGCTGGTATGTGCCGTAATGGGGGCCAGGGTTCACCAGCACGGTGTTCGGTTTTTTAACGGCCCAGCGCCATAGCGCGGTCGCATCAATTGGCAAGATCAGCAGCCAGTGTTCCAAGATGGCCAGGGCCAGCAAGCTGCCCACCAAGGCCAGGCCGATGGCCTGCGCGGGGTCGGTGCTGGGATCAAGCGCGCGCTTCACCACCAAGGTCAGCACGATGCTGGCCGCAGCCACCGCAAACGGGAAAAAGAAGTTGATGGGGCGACGCCGGAAAAAGCTTTCCAAGTAAGCCAAATGCGGCGGCAAAAACTGCTCACTCAAATTGCGCACACCAAAAAACAAATTCAGCTTGGCGCTGATGCGCATGGCCCACAGCACCATGAAGGTCCAGGTGCCAATTTGGTTGGGGGCCTTCCAGGTGATGGCAACGATGGCGCAGCCCACGGCGAGGATGCCCAGCTCATGCCAGAGAATGGCGCGCAACGATTGCACGAAGCGTTGGCCTTCGGGCAAATCAGCCGCGATGGCAGTGGTTCGGGGGCCGGTGATCCAGCCGGTGAGAAAGGTGAGTTCATTCCAGCCCCACACCAACAGCGCGCAAGTGAAGGCGCAGTAAACGCTGGCGATGCTGGTTTGCTGCGCGGTGTGCGCCAAGGCCATCAAGGCTGCCGCGCTCAACAAAGTGGACAAACCCAAACTCCAACGCACCGCGCTGCGCGACATGCGGTTCAGCAGCAACACGATGCCCGTGCTGAACCACCAGATGAACACTGCAAACAGCGCGGCAAGGGCGAGGTCTGACATGGTGCGGCGTGTGGCTTTTTACTTCTTAACGCGGTGCAAATGAAGGCTTGTGAACTACCAAGCCGGTGCCATGCGGATTTCCGCAGGCAACGCGTGGCGGTTCATCGGCAGCATGTACAGGCGCACAAAAGTGAAGGCACCCACGGCCGCCCACTTGGCTTGACCCAATTTGCCGATTAAACCGCCGCGCGCTTTGGCGGCGTCCATTTGGGTTTGCGCCTCAAACAGCGTGGCAAAACCGGCGCGCAATTTCGGGTTGTCGAGGTCCAGCGAAATCGGGAACACCTGCTCGGTGATCTTGTTGGTGATCTCGAAAACCTGGTAGTCGTAGGCGGTGGGGTCCAGACCCATGGCGGC
>JANPNT010000250.1:0-1577 GCA_031427655.1 Burkholderiales bacterium | reverse complement strand
GATTTTGCAAATTTTTGGTGATGGCCCACTCAAGCTCTCCGTGGTGGAAGTGAAATCGGATTTGAGCTTGCGCGCCACCGCCACTGTGCGTGGCGACGTGGCGGCAGATGCCGCGTTGCCCGCGATGGTCAACGCGCAAGGCCTAGGGCGCTGTGCCATCACCCTAGATCCGCATAACCTCATGCCTGGCCAGCAGCCCTACCAAGGCGTCGTGCCGCTGAACGATGCCCACGAGCAGCCCCTAAATCGCTTGAGTGACGTGCTGCAAAACTACATGCGTTTGAGTGAGCAATTGGAGACGACTTTGGTGCTCGCAGCCAATGACCAGGTCGCCGCGGGTCTGTTGATCCAGCGCTTACCACTCGAAGGTAAAGGCAATCTGGCCGGGCAGGGCGCACACAGCGCTGAAGAACTGAACGAACATTACAACCGCATTGCCGTGCTGGCCTCTAGCCTTAAACGTGAAGAGTTGCTGACGCTGGATGCGGACACCATTCTGCATCGACTGTTCTGGGAAGAACAGCTCCAACGCTTTGCGCCTTTGACGGGTGAGGCCGCACCGCGTTTTGCTTGCACCTGTAGCCGTGAGCGCGTGAGCCGCATGATTCAAAAATTGGGCGAACCCGAAGCCCAAGACATCATTGCCGAGATGGGCGCGATCTCGGTGGACTGTGAGTTTTGCGGCGCGCAATTCCGCTTTGATGCGATTGATTCGGCGCAGATTTTTAAAACACTGGAGGAGCTGCCGCCTTCGAGTGGGGCGGTTCAGTGATCCAGGTCATTGATGTTCCCTCAATGCACCACAAACCAAACAAACCGTCATTCCCGCGCAGGCGGGAATCCAGTGACTCGGCAAGGCTAGATTCCCGCCTGCGCGGGAATGACGAAAGAAAGTCGTTAATTATGAAAACGGCAATAACTGAAATCTGATCCCCATTATTTCTTGGTGATCTGCACATAAATCTCGTTGGGCTTGACCATGCCCAGCTCGCCCCGGGCTTTTTCTTCAACCATGTCCAGACCTTCTTTGAGGTCACGCACTTCGGCGGCCAAGCGGTCGTTGGCCAACTGGGCTTGGGTATTTTTTTGTTTTTGAGCCGCGAGTTCGTCGGCCATTTTCGCCACGCTGGGCACACTGCCTCGGCCAAACCACAGTTGCGCGTGAAAGATCACGAGCAAAGCAATCAGTGCGGCCGGGACAATGCGGTGACCCATGGGCGATAGGCGTCGTTAGCGTAGGTTGTAGAAGGCCGAACGACCCGGGTAGATGGCGACTTCACCCAAGTCCTCTTCGATGCGCAGCAACTGGTTGTACTTGGCCATGCGGTCCGAGCGGCTCATGGAGCCGGTCTTGATCTGGCCCGCGTTGGTGCCGACCGCAATGTCGGCAATGGTGGAGTCTTCGGTCTCGCCGGAGCGGTGGCTGATGACCGCGGTGTAGCCCGCGCATTTGGCCATCTCGATGGCGGCAAAGGTCTCGGTCAGCGTGCCGATCTGGTTGATCTTGATCAGGATCGAATTGGCGATGCGCTTGTCGATGCCTTCCTTCAAGATTTTGGTGTTGGTGACGAAGAGGT
>JANPNT010000249.1:0-11726 GCA_031427655.1 Burkholderiales bacterium | reverse complement strand
AACTTGCTGCGCTTGTCGAAAAACGCGGTGTCGTATTCGTCGGCTTCAATCACAAAAGGTGAGCCCGCTTGGCCCAAACGCGCCGACACGCTGAAGTTGATGGGCACACCGCCCACCAAAAAGCCGGGCTGCAAACCAGCTTCTTCCAGCACCCACGCCAGCATGGCGGTGGTGGTGGTTTTTCCGTGGGTGCCCGCCACCGCCAGCACATGGCGACCTTGCAGCACGTGCTCGGCCAGCCACTGCGGGCCGCTGGTGTAGGGCAAGCCCGCGTCCAGAACGGCTTCCATCAAGGCGTTGCCGCGGCTGACTACATTGCCGATCACAAACAGGTCGGGCTTCAGCGAAATTTGGTCGGCGGCAAAGCCTTCGATCAGCTCAATGTCCAACGCACGCAACTGATCGCTCATCGGAGGGTAGACGTTGGCGTCACAACCCGTGACCTTGTGCCCCGCCTCGCGCGCCAGCGCCGCCAATCCGCCCATGAAGGTGCCGCAGATACCGAGGATGTGGATGTGCATGGGAGTCAGTATTTAAGCCAACGCTTTACGGCGTTTGCAGCGGGGGTCGGCTCAGCGCAATGCCGCGAAGGCTGTTTTGGCTGCGTTCACCGTATCGTCGATGTCGGCGGCGCTGTGCGCGCTGCTGACAAAACCGGCTTCGTACAAGGCGGGTGCCAAGTAGACGCCGCCGTTGAGCATGCCGTGGAAAAAGCGGTTAAAGCGCTCTTTGTCGGTGGCCATCACCGTGGCTTGGTTTTGCGGCAACGCATCAGCGAAGAAGAAGCCAAACATGCCGCCTTGGCTGTCGCCGACCAGCGGCACGCCCGCGTCTTTTGCCGCGCTCGTCAATCCGCTGACGAGTGATTGCGTGCGCGCACCCAGTGCGTCGTAGAAGCCCGGCTTTTGAAGTTCGCGCAGCGTAGCCAAGCCGCAGGCGGTGGCCACCGGGTTGCCCGACAAGGTGCCCGCTTGGTACACACCGCCCAGAGGCGCGAGTTGCTCCATCACCGTGCGCTTGCCGCCAAAAGCCGCCAGCGGCATGCCGCCGCCGATGACCTTGCCGAACACGCTCACATCGGGCACAAAGCCGGGTATCTGTTGCGCATACAAACTCTGCGCGCCGCCCAGGGCCACGCGAAAGCCGGTCATGACTTCGTCAAACACCAGCAGCGCGCCGTACTGCGTGCACAGCTCGCGCAGGCGCGTCATAAAGGGGACGCTGGCTCGAACAAAATTCATGTTGCCGCAAATGGGCTCGACCATCACGCAGGCCATCTCACTGCCGTGCAAGCTGAAGGCTTCTTCCAATTGCGCGAGATTGTTGTACTCCAGCACCACCGTGTGCTTGACCACTTCGTCGGGCACGCCCGCGCTGGTCGGGTTGCCGAAGGTGGCCAAACCCGAACCCGCTTTCACCAACAGCGCGTCGGCGTGGCCGTGATAGCAGCCCTCAAACTTGATGAACTTGTTGCGACCGGTGGCACCGCGCGCCAAACGCAGCGCGCTCATGGCCGCTTCGGTTCCCGAGCTGACCATGCGCACTTGTTCCATGCTGGGCACGAGTTTCAAAATTTCTTCGGCCAGCTCAACTTCGCGTTCGGTGGGCGCACCAAATGAAAAGCCGTCCAGCGCCGCTTTTTGCACCGCTTCCAACACGGCAGGGTGGCCGTGGCCCAGGATCATCGGGCCCCAACTGCCGATGTAGTCGATGTAGCGCTGGCCTTCAGCATCAAACATGTAAGCACCTTCAGCGCGCGCGATGAATCGCGGCGTGCCACCCACGGCGCGAAAGGCGCGAACAGGCGAATTCACGCCGCCAGGAATGACTTTTTGGGCGCGCTGGAACAGGGCTTCGTTGCTTTTCATGTGGGGGACTTCAATTCAAGAAATACGTTTGACAGGCTGATTCAGCGAAGGGTTCAATGCACTTGGCGCGAACCGCCCGGCATCTCGGGCGGGCCACCTTCGCCTTCCAACTCGTCTTCTTCACCGGGCGGCAAGGCCCAGAAAAAGCGGTCGGGTATGACGTTGCCCATGCCAGGTCGAAAGCCCGCGTCCAGCGCTTGGTCTAGGAAGGCCAGACTTTCGCCCACGGCGGTGTGCAGCTCGGTGCCCGAAGCCAACAAAGCGGCCAGCGCGGCCGACAAGGTGTCGCCTGCGCCGACAAAACTCACCTCAAAGCGCTCAAACTTTTCACCCGTGATGGCACCTTGCGGTGAGGCCAGCACGTTGTCAAAAAACTGCTCAGGCGATTTGGAGGTTTGCACCAGCACGCTGGTTACCAGCACAAAACGTGTGCCGTGTTCACCTGCCGCCACAGCCAATTCGCGAGGCGATGCGGGGCGCTCGGCCGACCAGTCGGGCAGCAAAAAATCGGTGAGGGTTTGATGGCTGCCGACCAGCACTTCGGTTTGCGGCAATACCAGTTCGCGAAACGCATCCAGATAAGCAGCTTGCTCGTCTTCCTCTACCCACGACAGGTTTTGCATGTAGGCCACCAGAGGCACATCCGGGTAGTCAGACAAAATTTCCGCCACCGCGCTGACGCCTTCGGCCGAGCCGAGGAAGCCCACCTTCCAAGCTGCAATGGTCACGTCTTCCAGCACGCTGCGGGCCTGTTCGACCACCACGTCGGCGTCGATCACGTGGTGATCAAACACTTCGGCGGTGTCGCGCAGCACCACTGCGGTGATGACGGGCAGCGCGTGCGCACCCATCGCCGCGATGGTGGCCACGTCGCCCGCCAGGCCGCCTGCGCCGGTGGCGTCGCTGGCGTTGAAGCTCATCACACAGGCCGGAGCGATGGACTCGGCGTCAGGATCGGCCGGGTTGGTGATGGGGCTGAGTTCAGCGGTCATGGAATAGGAGCTTGAGGGCTTGTGAATTCAAGAGTTTGTAGCTGAAGGTTTCGGGCTGTCGCAAGAGGTTTTTCTGCCGCGTGAAGACTTCAAGGCGAGTGTGAGGAATGTGGCGCAGAGCGCTGAGAGCATTGGCTTTTTTGGCGTCTGTGCGTGGCTACAATGAATTCACATTGTAGAGACGTTGAAGAACAAATTTGACGCCGTCTGTGACCCGTAAAACGACAAGAAAAGTGACCCTCGCAGTGACCGAATCAAGAACCTGGATGTGCCTGATCTGTGGATGGATCTACGACGAAGCCGCTGGCGATGCCGAGCACGGCTTGGCCCCCGGTACGAAATGGGACTCGGTGCCCATGAATTGGACTTGCCCGGAATGCGGCGCGCGCAAAGAAGATTTCGAGATGGTGCAACTTTGATGGCTTGAGCCCGCCGACGGTTGGCATGTGTCAACCGCCCCAAAAAATGCTTTGAGGAGACTGCTCGGTGATAAACGATGCTTCAGCCAGTGACCCTGCACACTCGCTCGGCGCAGGTGCCAACGTGAATACAAACGACGGCGAACCGCCTTTCAAAGTGCTGGTGATTGACGACAGCAACACCATCCGGCGCAGCGCTGAGATCTTTCTCAAGCAAGGTGGCTATGAAGTGCTTTTGGCTGAAGACGGCTTCGATGCCCTGTCCAAAGTGAGCGACCACTCGCCCGATTTGATTTTCTGCGACATTTTGATGCCGCGCCTGGACGGCTACCAAACCTGCGCCATCATCAAGCGCAACGCCAAGTTCTCTGGCGTGCCGGTCATCATGTTGTCTAGCAAAGACGGCTTGTTCGACAAAGCGCGCGGCCGAATGGTCGGCTCGCAAGACTATTTGACCAAGCCGTTTACCAAAGACCAACTACTGCAGGCAGTGCAAACCCACCGGCGAGTCGTTTGAACAGCGGCGTCAAACGGGCCTTCGTCGTCTCATCTGCAGGGTGCACCCGGTGACACCATTGACGTAATGGTTGGGCTGGGCACCAGCTCACGGCCCCACTTTTGCGCCCGAAGGAATGAGAGCATGACGATCAAACACATCTTGCTGGTTGACGATTCAAAAACAGAACTGCATTACCTGTCTGAACTTCTGACCAAGCGCGGCTATACGGTTCGCACGGCGGAAAACGGCGAAGAGGCCATGCGCAAGCTGGCTGAAGCGACGCCCGACTTGATCTTGATGGACGTTGTCATGCCGGGCCAAAACGGTTTTCAGCTGACCCGCGCCATCACCCGAGACCCGCGTTTTGCCGAGGTGCCGGTCATCATGTGCACCAGCAAAAATCAGGAAACTGACAAGGTCTGGGGCATGCGACAAGGCGCACGCGACTACATCGTCAAGCCGGTCAACGCCGACGAATTGGTGAGCAAGATTCGCGCGTTCGACTGAACTCGCTGCTTTGAACCCGTCGCCCCAAAACCAAACGCACAACCCCGAGTTTTCTGAATGGCCAACAAAGTAGCTCTGCGAGAACTCCAAAGCCGTTTGGCCGAGCGTTTGCAAGCGGCGCGCACGCAGCCTTCAGGGCGCTCGTGGCTGGCTGTCGAATGCGGCTCGCGTGGGTTCTTGTTTGCGCTGAAAGAGGCCGGTGAAATTTTTGCGCTGGCCCCGCTCACGCCTGTGCCGCATGCGGAAACCTGGTTTTTGGGTGTGGCGAATTTGCGCGGTCATTTGCACGGGGTGGTCGATTTGGCGCGTTTTTTGGGCATCAAAACGCCAGAGCGGGCTCATGAAGCGGTGCGCGAACAGGCGCGTTTGGTGGCGTTCAACGCCGCGTCTGAAATCAATTGCGCGCTGTGGGTTGACCGTCTGGCGGGACTGAAAAACGAACACCAATTGACGCCGCAGGAACCACCCGCCTCGGGCGCACGACTGCCCGCATTTGTCGGTCTGACCTATCTCGACCAAGCCGGGCATGTTTGGCAAGAATTGCATTTGAGCGAACTGGCCTTGGACGATGCTTTCCTTGGCATCGTCGCGCAGAACTGACGCACGCGCTCTCCCTAAACGATCTGACTTCGCAAGAGGAATCTATGAGTTTCCTAGACAAATTTAAGCCCGCTCCTGCCGCTGGCAACGCGGCTGTTTTGGACGTGGCGGTGCGTGGTTTCAACGACGAAGCGAACGCGACTCCTGCTGCGCGCGATGTTGCAGACGCACACATCGACACCGCGCAGCTTTCGCCCGCCCGTGACACCTCCATCATCAGTGAGCAGACCGCGTCTGAGCTGGCCGACTACAGCGAACTGAACCGCGCCAATGGCGGTTTGGAGCCAGAAGCCGCGGCGCTGGGCGCTGGCACGGGCCTGCCGCTGATTGGCAACAAGCCGCAAGCCACTCAGCAGCGCATCTTGACTGCGCTGGTGATCTTGGGCTTGTTGGGCGTGATTGTGATGACCGCCAACTCCTTGATTTCTGCCAACCGCGGTTCGGCTCAAGTGGCCGCCAGCGGCCAGGCTCTGATGCAGTCGCAGCGTCTGGCCAAGTCGGTGTCGCAGGCGCTGGTGGGCACGCCGCAGGCGTTTGTGGAAGTGCGTGAAAGCACCGACGTGCTGACGCGTGTGGTGCGCGGTCTGCGCACCGGCGACGGCGGCTTGGCGGCAGCGCCTGCATCGGTGCAGCCCGCTTTGGAACTGATGCTGCCCTTGGTAGACCGCGCGGAAAAGAGCGCCAACACCGTGGTGGCGCAAAAGGCAGTTCTGACGCAATCGGGTTTGGCGCTGCGGGCCCTCAACCGTCAGTCGTCTGACTTGCTGGAAACCGCCGAAACCGTGGCGGCCCTGAAGCTTCAGCAGGGTGCTCCATCTGCTGCCTTGGCAGCGGCCGGGCAGTTGGCCATGCTGACCCAGCGCATCGGCAAAAGCGCGAATGAATTCTTGACGGTGGACGGTGTCAACCCCGAAGCGGTGTTTTTGTTGGGCAAGGACCTGAACACGTTTCGCGATGTGGCCCAAGGGCTGAACGAAGGCAGCACCGAACTGCAACTTCCGGCCACCAAAGACCCGCAAACCAAAGAACGCTTGACGGTGTTGCTCAAGCAATACGAGACCATGCGCGGCGAGTCGCAATCGATTCTGGGCAACTTGCAAGGTTTGGTGGCTGCTCGCGAAGCGCAGGTTTCGATCTTGGGCGACAGCGAAGCACTTCGCACAGGCCTTGAGGATGTGCAAGGTCGCTTGGGCGGTGACACAGGCTTTGGCGGTTTGAGTTTGGTTTTGTTGACCTTGTTTGCACTGGCGCTGCTGGGCGGCGGATACGGCTTCTTGCGGCTCTTCGTAAGTGAGCAAGCTCAGCGTGCGGCCTTGGCGCAAAGCCAGCGCCAAGAAGCGGAGCGCCAAGAGCAAGAAGCCAAGCGCGTGAATGATGCGAATCAGGCGGCCATTTTGCGTTTGATGAATGAGCTGCAAACCGTGGCCGAGGGCGACCTGACGCAACAAGCCACGGTGACCGAAGACATCACCGGCGCGATTGCCGATTCGGTGAACTACACCGTCGAAGAGCTGCGCAATTTGGTGGCCCAGGTGCAGGGCACAGCAGGTCGCGTGACCGAAACCACGCTGCAAGTGGAAGCCACGTCCACTGAACTGTTGGCCACCTCCAGCGAACAGTTGCGCGAGATTCGCGACACCGGCGAGTCGGTGCTGCAAATGGCCGGTCGAATCAACGACGTGTCGGCGCAAGCGCAGGAAACCGCCGCCGTGGCGCGTCAGTCGCTTGCGGCTGCCGAGACCGGTTTGCGCGCGGTACAAAACACCATCGGCGGCATGAACTCCATTCGCGACCAAATTCAAGAAACTTCCAAGCGCATCAAGCGTCTGGGCGAATCGTCGCAAGAGATTGGCGAGATCACCGAGCTGATCTCAGACATTACCGAACAAACCAACGTGCTGGCGCTGAATGCCGCCATCCAGGCAGCTTCGGCGGGCGACGCCGGGCGCGGCTTCTCAGTGGTGGCTGAAGAGGTGCAGCGCTTGGCCGAGCGCTCGGGCGACGCGACGCGGCAAATTGCGGCGCTGGTCAAAACCATTCAAACCGACACCCAAGATGCCGTGGGCGCAATGGAGCGCTCAACGCAAGGTGTGGTCGAAGGAACCCGGCTCAGCGACGCGGCTGGTACGGCGCTCGGTGACATTGACCGCGTGTCACGGCAGTTGTCTGAGTTGATTGCGCAAATCTCGATGCAGGCACTGCGCGAAGCCGAATCGGCCAACGTGGTGGCCGCCAACATCCAACATATTTTTGCGGTGACGGAGCAAACCGGCGACGGCACGCGTTCGACCGCACAAATGGTGCGTGAGCTGTCCAAAACAGCGGAAGAATTGAAGCAATCGGTGGCGCGTTTCAAAATCGATTGAGTCGCTGGCGACCTTTTGCTTCAGCGGCTTTCAGCCCACCGAACTTGACCCAGAAAGTAACGCATGGAACTCTTGCAGCCGGCCACTTTGAGTGGTGACCCGATTCCACGCGGCCATGGCGATTCACTCGCCGCCTCGCCGGCTGACTTTGATGTCGACTTGAGCGCCGTGGCGTGGGTGCACGCAGAGTTGCGCCGGTCACTCGAAGCCGCCCACAAGGCCATGCGCCGTTTTGTCAAAGAAGCCGATGCGATGGCAGGGTCGGACCTCGACGCGGTCGATCCCGCAGTTTTGCGCACCGCGCGCCAGCAGTTGCACCAGGGTGTGGGCGCTTTGGAAATGGTCGGCCTGAGTGCGGCGGCCACCTTGCTGCGAGCTTGTGAAACCGTGCTGCAACGCGCGGTCGCCAAGCCGCAAGTGCTCACTGCCGCGGTGGTCGATCACATCGAACGCGCGTCGTTTGCGCTGCTGGACTATTTATCGCGCATGTTGGCGGGCAAGCCAGTGTCTGCTTTGTCCTTGTTTCCGCAGTACCAAGCGGTGCAAGACGCTGCTGGTGCGAGCCGTGTGCACCCGGCTGACCTGTGGATGCTCGACTGGCGATGGCAAGCTCTGCCCGACGACCCGCGTGCCACCGTGGCCCATCCGAACGCTGAGTCTATTTCGCTGGTCGAGCGCCGGTTGCTGGGCTTGATGCGCGGTGCTTCCTCTGGCGTCACCCAAAGTTTGAGTGACTTGTGCGCGGGTCTGGGTGCAGGTGCCAACCTGGCACCGGCGAACCTTCAAGCCTCCACGTTGTGGAAGTTGGCCTCCGCCGTGTTCGAGGCACAAAACTTGGGTTTGTTGAAGGCCGATCTGTTCAGCAAGCGAGTGGCGTCACGTTTGCTGGCGCAGCTTCGCCTGATTGAGCGCGCGCATTCGGAAAACACCCCGGCCGAAGTGTCTGAACGTCTGGCGCAAGACCTGCTGTTTTTCTGCGCTCAAGCCAACCCGCCCAGCGCGAGCAAGCCTGCGCCGCGATTGGAAGCAGCGCGCGTGGCTTACGGCTTGGTGCATCACGTTCCAGCCGACTACAACACACCCACGCTGGGGCGATTTGATCCGGCCTGGATTGCGCAAGCACGCAAGCGTGTGGCAGCGGCCAAAGAGTCGTGGTCGGCGGTGGCGGGCGGTGAAATGCACCGCCTCAGCGGGCTGACCGAGCAGTTCAGTTTGGTGGGCGATTCGCTGAAGCGCTTGTTCCGTGCGGGCGATGTGCTGGCCGCCGAGTTGCAGTCCACGATTGTGCAAACCCAGCGCGCCGGCGCGGTTCCCAGTGCGCCGCTGGCCATGGAAGTGGCCACCAGTTTGTTGTACGTTGATGCTGCCTTGGAAGACGCTGCGTTTGATGCGCCCGAAGAAGCCAGCCGCGTGGAACGCATGGCGCAGCGCATTGCCTCGGTGCGACAGGGCCAAGCCGGTGAGCCGCTCGAAGGCTGGATGGAGGAGTTGTATCGCCGCGTCTGCGATCGTCAAACCATGGGCAGCGTGGTGCAAGAGCTGCGCGCTTCCTTGTCTGAAGTGGAGCGTTTGATTGACCAGTACTTCCGCAATCCGAGTGATGCCAGCGTGCGCATTGCGGTGGCGCCGCAGTTGTCGGCCATGCGCGGTGTGTTGTCGGTGTTGGGCATGGGCCACGCCTGCGCAGCGATCTTGGGCATGCGCGAAGACGTTGACGAATTGGTGACGCACCAACCCGGCGATGACGGCCTGCAGGCGCACCCCGAGCAAGCGCTCTTGTTTGACCGTCTGGCTGGCAACTTGGGCGCGTTGGGGTTTTTGATCGACATGCTCAGCGTGCAACCTCAGTTGGCCAAGTCTTTGTTTGTCTACGATCTGGCCACGGGCAACCTGAACCCGGTGATGGGGCGCAGCGAGTCACCGCCACGCCTTGAGACCCATGCCGCTGCTGAGCAGAACGCAGTCGCTCAAGTCACCCCAACGACCGGCCCGTCTGCCACAGCACCGCGCTTGCTCGAACAAGCACAACTGCTGGCCTTTGCTGCCATGCGCGACGACGTGCCCACGCTGGAGGTCACGCGCGAGCTCGAGCGACTCACGCAGGCCGCCCAAGTCGCTGACCAGCCGATGCTTTACGCCGCAGCGCAAAAAGCGCGCGGTGCCATCGCGATGGCCTCTGGCGAGGCGGAGGTGGCCATCGCTCGCGCGAGCTTGTCCGACGCCTTGATCGACTTTTTGGCCACGTCGAGCGCCCCCATGGGCTTGGAGGAGCTCGAAGCTGCCAACGTCAAAACCGCGCCGAGCCTGATCTCCAGGCCCATGGTGCTGGACATGACGCAAGACGATGAAATGCGCGACATCTTCTTGGAAGAAGCACGCGAGGTCATTGCTGATGCACAGGCCGGTTGTGCCGAGTTGAGCCAAGGCCACAGTGGCCACACCAGCGACGACCAGCTGCCCGCGCTGACCGCCGTGCGACGTGCCTTTCACACGCTCAAAGGCAGTTCGCGCATGGTGGGCCTGAAGCAATTCGGTGAAGCTGCGTGGGCCTGTGAGCAGGTCTACAACACCGTGCTCGCTGAACAGCAAGGGGCTGATGCGGCCTTGCTCAGCTTCACCCAAATCTCGCTCGACAGCCTGAACGCTTGGGTTGCCGACATAGCGCAAGGTCGCGACAGGCCTCGCACGGCGTCCACGATCCAAGAGGCCGCCAAGGCATTGCGGGCTGGTGTGTCTGAACCAGCGTCTGAACCTGTTTTTGCGTCGAGCGCCGAGCTCGCTTCTCTTCCAGAGGCGGAGCCGCTCGACACGTTCATCGCCACCATGCCGATGGCCGCAGTGCCCGAGCTGCTGCCCGAAGAAATTTCGTTCGACCTCAACTTCGATTTGCTCGACGAGCCGCGCGACGCGCTGCCGGTCGATGTGGCCACCGCAGCACGGATCGACACCGATGCCGTCGACTCAATGATGGGCTCGCCGCACGCGCTTGACCCACTGTTTGACGTGCCTGCCGCTGCCGAGCGCCAAGACGCACCTGACTCGATGTTCGGCATCGCGGGCGTTGAATCCTTCGACCTCAATCTTGATGTGCCGGCTGATTTGCCGACAGTCGTTTCGGTGGTTGCGGCGACCGCCGTTGTTGCTGGTGTCGCTGCTCGGGTATTCGCTGCGGTTGATTCCCCGGCCCCGGTCGAAGACCCGTCCACGCTGCCTTTTGCGGCAGAAGAAGAGCAGGTCAAAGTTGTCGGGCCGCTGCGCATCGGCATCCCGCTGTTCAACATTTACCTGAACGAGGCCGACGAGCTGTCGCGCCGTTTGTACACCGAGCTGGCCGAGTGGGGCATGGAGTTGCACCGTCCGGTGAGCGAGTCTTCGATCGCCCTGGCGCACTCCTTGGCGGGCAATTCGGCGACCGTGGGGTTTGCCGATTTGTCGCACTTGGCACGATCGCTTGAACATGCGCTGACGCGTTCACACTCTATCGGCCACGGCACGCGCGAAGAAGGTGTTTTGTTCAATGAAGCGGCAGACGAAATCCGCCGTTTGCTGCATCAGTTTGCCGCCGGTTTCTTGCAAGCGCCTTCGCCGGTCTTGATGCAGCGGTTGCTGGACCACGAGGTCAGCTCGGCCCAGCGCTTGAACAGCCTCACGGCAGCCATCGACCAGGCAGGTGGTGTCACTGCAGCGGGTGCGTTGGATGGCACCGGGTCCGGGGCAATGGACGCGCCAGGGCTGGAGGCCACATCGGTGGTGACCGAGACCACGGATGTGGCACCGAACGAGCCACAAGCAACGCCAGCGCCTGTTGAGGCGTTGGCTGCAATGGCGCAGGCCACCGCCTCCGCCGTGGAGGTTGATGCCGATGAGCCCGTGGGTCAGGCCGACTTCGATCACACCGGGACGGGTTTTGACGCCGACTTCGACACTCTCGGCGTGGTTCAACTCACGCCGTTCGTGGCCTTGCCTGCAGAAGTGATCAGCTTGAGCGGGCGCACCAACGACCACAACAACGACCACAACAACGACCACCCCAACGACCACATTAACGACCACCCCAACGACCGCCACGCAGAAGACGAAGACGGCGACGAGATTGACGCCGTGGATGCGCTGGACGACGAACTGTTCGTATTTTTTGAAGAAGAAGGTGCCGAGCTGTTGCCGCAGCTGTCCACCCGTCTGCGTGACTGGTCGCACAACCCCCACGACCCGAGCATGGCCACGTCGGCCATGCGCACGCTGCACACCCTCAAAGGCGGTGCGCGCTTGGCGGGTGCCATGCGATTGGGCGAGATGGCCCACCGCTTGGAAAACCGCATTGAAGCCCTGCTGGGCCAAGAGCGTCCGTCGGCTGCCGATATTGATGCACTGCAAGTCCACTCTGACAGCTTGGCGCGGGTCTTTGACAGGCTGCGCACGCACGGCGGCGAAGCCGTGCCGGTGCTGCGCGCAGAGCCTGCTGCCGCGGTGCCAAC
>JANPNT010000248.1:0-2178 GCA_031427655.1 Burkholderiales bacterium | reverse complement strand
AAGCGATTGAGGCGCCATCCAGCAAATCCCATCAGGGACAGCGGCCAAATACCGCACCAAAAGTCCGAATGTACGGGTGCAATCTTTACCTTCTAGCCGTCATCAATTGAAAGCTTGGCAAACCGGGGGCGTCCATGTACGGCTTGTTGCTGTGGGCGTCACTTTGCGAAGCGCAGATCCGACGCCAACGACCTGACCGACCGCGAGTCGTGCGCCTGCTGGCCACCTAGGCACCACTGCGCATCGACGGCAAGCTTGACGACAAGGCATGGCAACGTGCTTTGCTGTTTGACGCCTTTACCCAGTACCTGCCGCAAGACGGGCGGCCCGTGCCCGACGGCTACTGCAGCAAGGTGCAAGTAGTAGTGGACGACACGGAAATCAGCTTCGGCATCCGTGCTTTTGACCTTCGACCTGAACAAATACGGGGGCCGCGTAGTTTGCGTGCGCAAACTTTGCTTCATGGAGAAGCCGGCGGGTTTGGACGGCTACTCAGCACAACGGAACACCGCCTCGGTTTTGATTCAGCAGCACTTTGGGTTTGGGCGCAGCTTCAGCCTTGTGCCAGCGGCCAAGGGTGCAAGCCGGGACAGCAAGAATCGCCCGAAGCATTTGCGAAGCTGTCTTGCGAGCTGGATCGCTGAAGGCCCGAAGCTGAGCGATCAGGAAAAAAGCGGTGGGCTGAAGAAGCGCCACCGCTTGATTTTTTTCCTTCGCGCGGGTCCAATGGAGCGCGCGAGAGTCTTGTACCTTTTGAGATCAGTAGCCGCCGCGGTTTCCACCTCCA
Source organism: Burkholderiales bacterium (assembly GCA_031427655.1). Taxonomy (GTDB): domain Bacteria; phylum Pseudomonadota; class Gammaproteobacteria; order Burkholderiales; family Burkholderiaceae_C; genus JANYJJ01. The sequence continues at coordinate 1,391 of JANPNT010000248.1, read as the reverse complement.
CCGCCACCACCGTAGCCACCGCCGCCGGAACGGCCACCGCCGCCTGAACCGCCGCCACCGCTGCCGTAGCCACCGCCGCCACCGGAGCGACCACCGCCGCCACCAAAGCCGCCACCACCGCCTGAACCGCCGCCGGAGCCACCGCCACCGCCACCGTAGCCGCCACCGCCGGAGCGGCCACCGCCACCGCCGCTGCCACCGAAGCCGCCGCCGCCGCCCGAAGGACGACCGCCACCACCGCCGCCGCCGAAGCCGCCCGGACGCTCTTCGCGTGGACGTGCCTCATTGACCACGAGGGCGCGACCGTCGATGGCCTGGCCGTTCATGCCGTTGATGCCGGATTGAGCTTCTGCGTCCGAACCCATTTCCACGAAGCCGAAGCCCTTGGAACGCCCGGTGTCACGGTCCATCATCACCTTGGCAGATGTGACGGTGCCGAACTGTGCGAATGCCTGTTGGAGATCTTCGTCGCGAACGCTGTATGCGAGATTGCCGACGTAAAGTTTATTGCCCATGTTGGAGCGCCTTTCTTCCTGCAGTAATTGCTGCTGAGTGCCTGAGATGACTCTGTGCAACTTCTACCTATCCTGACCGATTAAAGAAAAGGCGCGGCTTCCAAGCACAGAATTTTTATTATCAAACAATAACTTCCACCGCGGCAAAGGGTTCGCTCTTAGTCGTTAAATAAAGTGTTGTTTCGAAGCCGCCGTGGGATTGACTCTGTCCGGCCAACGTGGTCGTCCAATTTCACCCGCTGATCCCAAGATCGACTCAAATCGCGCTGACTATGATGGCGTGCACTGCCCGAATTCGACGATGCTCGTTCCTCTATGTCAGCCAACCAACCTGTGAGCGCTTCCCCATTAGACGCCGTGAGTCTGGCTCTGCGCAGCGTGGACGCGCTGCGCAATGGGCGGGCCCTGATGGTGTTGCTGGGCACCTTCGCGGTGGCGGGTATGTTGTTGGCGATGGCGCAGAGCTCGCTGGGCCGGGGCTCGGCAGTTTGGGGGGCTGTGCAGGCAGGTGCGGCGTTCTTCGCAGCTTTTTACGGTGGCAACGCAGCCGGGTTTTTGGTGATGGACCAATCGCGCGGCGTGCCGGTGCGCGACATCCCCGATGCGCTGCGCGCCTCGCTGCGCTGCGCCCACCGTTTGTTGTGTGTGTTGCTGATCGTCGCCTTCGTTTACGCGGTGATGGGTGTTTTGCTGATGAGTTTGATGTGGCTCAGCCGGGTTTCGGTCAGCGGCACCGTGCTCGGGCCGCTGCTCTTCGGCTTGGCCGTGCCGCTTGGCGTGATCGGTGTCGCGTTGGCTTTGCTGGCCGGCGGCGCCGTGGTGGTGCCGCTGATGGCACCGGCCGTGTGGTCGGGTGCGGGCGTGTTTGAAGCGCTG
>JANPNT010000247.1:0-3918 GCA_031427655.1 Burkholderiales bacterium | reverse complement strand
TGATGTGTGAGAAGCCTTTTAAAGTCGACGCGGTGCACGACGTGGAAGCCTTCGGGCCGGTGAGCACCGTGATGGCTTACGACGATGTCGACGAAGCTGTTGCCCTGGCCGCTCGCGGCAAGGGCAGCCTGGTAGCCACGCTGGTGACGCGCGACGTGAAAGTGGCGGCGCACATGATTCCGGCGATGGCTGCGTGGCATGGTCGGCTGCATATCTTGGAGCGCGAAGCGGCGGTCGAGTCCACCGGCCACGGCTCACCGCTGCCGTTTTTGAAGCACGGCGGCCCTGGCCGCGCCGGTGGCGGTGAAGAGTTGGGCGGCCTGCGTGCGGTCAAACATTACTTGCAGCGCGCGGCGGTGCAGGGCTCACCGAGCATGTTGGCAGCAGTCACGGGTGAACATGTTCGTGGCGCTGCGGTGCGCGACACAGCGGCGCATCCTTTCCGCAGTCACTTCGAAGATTTGCAAATTGGCGACTCGCTGCTCACGCACCGCCGCACCGTGACCGAGGCCGACATCGTCGCCTTCGGCGGCATCTCGGGCGACTATTTCTACATGCACTTCGACGACATCGCGGCCAAAGAATCGGCCTTTGGAAAGCGCATCGCACACGGCTACTTTGTGCTGTCGGCTGCGGCCGGTTTGTTTGTGTCGCCTGCGCCTGGCCCGGTGCTGGCCAACTACGGTTTGGACACCCTGCGGTTTGTGAAACCGGTGGGCATAGGCGACACCATCCAAGCGCGCATCACCGCCAAACGCAAAACGGACCGCAACAAGAAAGACGCGAACGGCGTGGGCCAGGGCGTGGTGGCTTGGGACGTGGAGGTGACCAATCAGCTGGGTGAAATGGTGGCCAGTTACGACATCTTGACGCTGGTTGCCAAGCGGTCGGCCTGACTCCCTCTTCTTGACGCAGAGGAACACGTATTTGCTCCCTCTCCTTGACGCAGACGGTTGGGGAGAGGTGAGCTCGTTTCAGTAAGCCGGTGAGTCTTCAACGCGCTCACCTCCATCCCAACCTCTCTGCGTCAAGGAGGAAGGACCAAACCATCAACCCAAGCTAGGGTTGATCAAGTACTTCTCTCCAGTAGTTCGCTGCCCGTAAACCCCAATCGCTTCCGCACTCAGCGCCTGCGTCAACGAAATCTCCTTCGAATAGTGACTCGCGAAAGTTGTTTTCAGCTCCCGAGAAACACGCGCCTTCATGGCGGCGGCAGTCGCGGCACCGGCGCGATTCAAAAACGGAAACAGCAACCAGCCGCCCACGCCCCAAGTCATGCCGAAGTTGCGCACGATCTCGGTGGGCCGCATGTCCAGCCCGCCGTAGATGTAGACCTGCTTTATCGTGTTGGAGCCGTAGCGGCTGTACTCTTTTGCGTTTTTCAAAAGAAGGCTGCGGTTGATGGCCACTTCCATGCAGCTGAGGATTTGCCCCGCCAATGCGCCGCCGCCCGTGGCGTCAAACGCCAGCGTGGCACCGGTGGCCACCAAGGCCTCAGTCAAGTCATCGGTGAAGCTGGGCAGGCTGGTGTCGCAAACGTATTCCGCACCCAAGTAGCGCAACACTTTTGCGGCCTCTGCGTTGCGCACGATGTTCACCAACTTGATGCCGTCGGCCCGGCAAATTTTGTTCAGCATCTGGCCCAGATTGCTGGCGGCGGCGGTGTGAACCAAAGCGGTGTGGCCTTCGAGTTTCATGGTCTCGACCATGCCCAGCGCGGTGAGCGGGTTCACAAAGCACGATGCGCCTTCGGCTGCGGTGGTGCCGTCAGCCAGTGGCAAACACTGCGCCGCCTTGACGCAGCGGTACTGCGCGTACATGGCACCGCCGAGCAGCGCCACCGTCTTGCCAAGCAAGGCTTGTGCTTCTGCGGACGCGCCCGCAGCCACCACCATGCCCGCGCCTTCGTTGCCCACCGACATGGCCTCGTCCATTCGCCCGGCCATGCCTTTCATGGCGGCGGCGGGAATGCGCGCGGTCACCACCGGGTGCGTGGCAGTGCCTGAATAAACCGCCGTGCTCATGTCGGCCGGGCCGAACAACAGGCCGATGTCGGACGGGTTGATCGGCGTGGCCTGCACGCGCACGATCACTTCATCGTCTTCGGGTGCGGGCGTGGCCACATGGGCCAGCGACAGCACCAGCTCGCCGCTGGCTTGCACTTTGGATTGCAATTGCAAGCCGCTGAATGTGGGAGTGGGGGTGGTCATGTGTGTGTCCTTCAAGTTTCAGTACCAAACGCAGCCGCTGATCATGGCAGAGCGCACCACAATCATGCGATGAGCACGCTTTCTGAGACGCCGCCCGCGACAACGCCTTTCCAAGTGCCGGTGTTGGCCATCGCCGGGTTGGCGCTGGCGGCCATGGCCAGTGGAATTTCGCTGCGCGTGACTGACGCCTTGTTGCCACGCTTGGCCACCGAGTTTTCTATCTCGGTGGGTCAAGCCTCACAGGTGATCACCGCCTTCGCGGTGGCCTACGGTTTGTCGCAGCTTTTCTTCGGCCCGCTGGGTGACCGCTACGGCAAGTACCGCGTCATTGCCTGGGCTTGCCTGGCGTCGTGCTTCACCTCGCTGCTGTGCGCGCTGGCACCCACTCACACTGCGCTGATGGGTGCGCGTCTGGTCGCGGGTGCCACGGCCGCCGCCATCATCCCGTTGTCGATGGCGTGGATTGGTGACGCCGTGCCTTATGAGCGCCGCCAACCGGTTCTTGCGCGCTTTTTGATTGGCCAGATCACCGGCTTCGCGGTGGGCGTGTGGTTGGGGGGCTATGCCGCTGAACACCTGCCCTGGCGCGCGCCGTTTTTTGTCATCGCGGCTTTCTTTTTGGTGGTGGCCATCACGCTGCAAGCGGTGCGTGCCCGCCTGCCGGCGGAGCCGCTGCGCCCGCCGTCAACGCAGGCCGCATTGCCGCGCATGGTTCAGGAATTCAGTGCGGTGCTGGCCAAGCCGTGGGCCCGCGTGGTGCTGCTCACTGTGTTTTGCGAAGGTGCCAGTTTGTACGGCCCCTTTGCCTTCATCGCCACCCATTTGCACTTGCGCTTCGGCCTGCCGCTGTCCACCGTGGGTGCGCTGGTGATGTTGTTTGCCTTGGGTGGCTTGTGCTTTGCCTTTTTGGCGCAGGTGTTTGTGAAGCGCTTGGGCGAGGCGATGCTGGTGCGCGCCGGTTCGGTGCTGATGGCGGTGTCGTTCATCGCCATCGCCTTTGCCGGTGCCTGGTGGTGGGCCGTGCCTGCTTGTGCTCTCTTGGGCCTGGGCTTCTACATGATGCACAACACCCTGCAAACCCATGCCACGCAAATGGCCCCCGAACGCCGGGGCGCGGCGGTGGCGTCGTTCGCTGCGTGCTTCTTTTTGGGTCAGTCGGTGGGCGTGGGCATCGACGGTTTGGTGGTGGGCCGCACCGGCACGGCCTGGCTGATGGTGGTGGGTGCGTTGGGGGTGCTGGCGACGGCTTGGAACTTCAATCGGCAGCATCGGCTGGCCGACGATTCGGTGACCCGCAAATCAATGTGAATCAGTCACGCTGGCACTGTTCGTCGTGCCTGCGGGCGTGGCTTGGCGCGAGGTGAGGCAAGCTCATCGCGCACCACCAGGCGCACTGCGTCGATCACGTTTTTTTGTTGAATGTAAGCCAGCAAAGCGTCATTCATCAAGGTTTGGTAATTGCCCGCGCCAGCCCGTTCAACGTGGCTGCGGAAGTGCTCAATGACAGCGTTGTCGATGCGAATTGAAATCTTGGTCTTGCCCGGTTCCGCAGGAATCACTGCGCCGCGTTTGGCATGACTGAAATCGATGTCGCGACAGGCTTCTGCGGCGATTTTTTTCATACATTTTCCTTTGTGGTCTGTTGGCCTTTCACACCGAGATCAGGCGGTAGACGTCCGGCTCGCGCAGCGTAAAAACCACGACAAGC
>JANPNT010000246.1:0-6011 GCA_031427655.1 Burkholderiales bacterium | reverse complement strand
GCGAAGTTTGTGACTGCCGTGCCGGGGTTGCGGGTGGAGTGAGTCTTGCAGGAAAGGGCACATCGCACCGGGAAAACCCTCATTCGGCTTGAGCCTGTCGAAGGCTCGTTTGCTTCGCGTGAAACACAAATCGAAAGCCGTTCGCCGTGAGCTTGCCCTTCGACAGGCTCAGGACGATCGGAAACGCAAGCTCAGCCAGAACGAGTTTTTTTCTGTGCAGCTGTAAAGCTCAAAACCCCAACTCCACCACCACTGGCGCATGGTCACTGGGCCGCTCGTTCTTGCGCGGCAGCTTGTCAATCACGCATGAAGTCACCTTGGCTTTGAGCGCATCGCTCACCAAAATGTGGTCAATCCGCAGCCCTTGATTTTTGCGAAACGCCAGCATCCGGTAGTCCCACCAGCTCCAGGTTTTAGGCGCTTGGTCGAACAGCCGAAATGCGTCATGCAAGCCCAGTGAAATCAAGCCTTGAAAGTGGGCCCGTTCCTGCGGCGTGCACAGCACCTGCCCAGCCCACAACACAGGGTCGTGAACATCGCGGTCTTCAGGCGCAATGTTGTAGTCGCCTACCAGCACCAAATTCGGATGCGCCACGATTTCAATCGCCAGCCAATCGCGCAAGGCCGTGAGCCACCGCATCTTGTATTCGAACTTCTCGCTGTCGGGCGCCTGACCGTTGGGAATGTAGGCACCGACCAGTCGAACCCCGCTTGTATGTGAACCACCCAGGGTGGCCGTGATCACACGCGACTGCGGGTCGTCCAAGCCCGGAATGTTTTTCACCACCTTGGTCGCCACCAGTCCCGACGCCACACGTGTGAGCAGCGCCACGCCGTTGTAGGTCCTTTGCCCGAACCACTCACACACGTATCCGGCCGCCGCCAGTTCGGTGTCGGGAAATTTTTCATCAGTGAGTTTGGTCTCTTGCAGGCACAGCGCATCTGGCTGATTCACGGCCAACCAGTCCAACACTTGAGGCAAGCGCACGGCGAGGGAGTTGACGTTCCAGGTGGCTAGTTTCATAAATTGAATAAGTATTTGATTTTTATAGATTAAAACTTTTCGACTTTCCGTTCCTACCCCCAAATCTACCCCCAGAGAACTTCGCTCTGGCCCATCTGATTCACGGTCGAACGCCCTCATTGTCTTCAAACTGGCTCGCCTGTAGTTCGGTTCGCAAGGCCAGCTGCGAATCAAGTGTTTTGCGCGGGGCAATTGCCACAATCGGAAAACAGGGTTCTTGACTGCCGGCGCATCAGCAAAACGGTCACCAGTGGTGAGAGAAATGATGGTCGCAATGCCGTGCTGAACCGCGTCATTCCGCTTAAAACATTCAGTAAGCCTCGCAACGGAGACTTGACTGAACTGTCGTTCGGCTGCCGCTGTTTTGAGTGTGCCGTCGGCTGCTGATTTCCAGCATCGGCATGTTCAAACCCAAACACAACGGAAAGATGGATTTCCACCTGAACTTGCTCAATGAAAAAGAACGCGCGCCCGACGATGCGCCGTCCATTGGTATCGTCTTGTGCGCCGAAAAAGACAACCTCGAAGTTGAGTTCGCACTGAAGAGAAAAGCCAACTGCATCGGCGTGACCGAGTACCAAATGAAGGCCGCATTGCCAGCGCGCTAGCGCGGGAAATTGCCGACCACGAAGCAGTTGGAAGATGCGATGCGCGGAGCTTTTTCTGGGCCGCGTTAAGCCACCGCTACATCAAGCGATTGATCAGCTTCTGCATGATTGGCGGGTTCCGGCTGCATACCGCGCAGCGCGCAACCGCGCATCGTTATCTGCCTTGGATCCTCTGTGACCAATGACGTTCAGGTCACCACGGGCTGCTATGCAGCGATTGCTGCCAGTCGCCGCTGTCGGGCCTACGGTCGGTCAGCGGCACTAAGCCGACATTCAGTCTGGCGGTCGGCGACGCCGGGAGCGTCAGCAATGCGCGGCAGAGCCGTCACCCAAACTGCAGCGGGGCTGCCAGACCCTTCCAACGGCCGCTTCCGCTTCGCGCCATGGGCTCGAATCGACCCTGAGCCGTCTTTCAACGTCCCGAAGGGACCGCCCTGAAGCGGTCATAGGATGTGTGCCGCACGGCACAGGATCGGGAGACACGAGTGCCCCGATCACCCACGTCTGGCAACGCCTCAACGTTAGGGTCAGCACCTAAGGGCTGTCGCGGGTATCGGCCTCTCCTGTCTTTCTTTACGCTCCTGCGACGGGGTGATGGGCACCCCCCATTCTTCGAACAAAACTTAAGGATTCCCCATGTCTTTTGCCAATCAAAACGAGCGCTTCGGTCCGACCGCGCTGGCGCTGGCCGCTGGCCTGTGCCTTCAGTTGGCGTCGTGCGGTGGCGCAGACGACGATGCGCCGCAAGCGCAGCCGCTGACCTGTGCGGACCTTAATGGCAAGACTGTGACCACCGCGGCCATCGGCCTGCCGACCACGGGCGCGGTGGTCACGAGCACGCAGACCGTGGCCGCCACCGCGACCGTCGGCGAATACTGCCGGGTCTTGGGTGACATCAACCCCGTCGCCGCAAGCGCGCCGAAGATCAAGTTCCAGCTCAACCTGCCGACCACCTGGAACAACAAAGCCATGATGTTCGGCGGCGGCGGCTACAACGGCACGATCGCCACCGGCGCTGGCAACGTCCCGGCCGGCCCGACCGACAAGGCCACGCCGCTCGGCCGCGGCTACGCCACTTTCGGCAGCGACTCGGGGCACCAAGCCGGCCCCGCCGGCAGCCGCGACGGCAGCTTCGGTGCCAACGACGAGGCGCTGCGCAACTTCGGCGGCGAAGCGCTCAAGAAGACCCGCGACGTCGCGGGTGCGCTGATCGAGGCCCGCTACGGCACGAAGCCGCAGCGCACGTACTTCGCCGGCGGCTCAACCGGCGGGCGGGAGGCACTGATCGCGGTCGGCACCTGGCCGCAGGATTTCGACGGTGCGATCGTGCTCTACCCGGCCTGGAATGCGACCGCGCTCAACCTGCACCTCGGTCGGGTGACGCAAGCTTTGGCGCAGCCCAATGCCTATCCGAACCGGGCACAACGCAAGGTAGTGTTCGATGCTGCCCTGCAGGCCTGCGATGCGCTCGACAACGTCGTCGACGGCCTTATCTCCAACCAGTCGGCGTGCGAGGCACGCTTCGATCCGAGCACCGCCACGCTGAACGGCGTCTCCATCGTCTGCCCGGTGGGGCAGAACAACGACAGTTGCGTGACGCCGCAGATGGTCAACGCGCTGAAGATTTTCGGCCAGCCGACGCTGCTGCCCTACCGGCTCGCCAGCGGCGAGAACGTGTCTCCGGGATACACCGTGTGGGGCACCGACCTCGGCATTCCAGCTACCGGCATGAACGCGACCCAGACCGCGCTGCAGCCGACGGTGCTGACTCTCACCTTCGGTGTGCAGCAGCCGGGTAACCCGATGCCGCCCGCGGTAAATGCGGCGAACACGCCGCCTTACGGCAGCACGTTCTGGGATCAGTGGGTGAAGTACTTCGTGACCCGCGATGCGAATGCTGACCCGCTGGCCTTCGACTCGTTGAACCCCGGGCCCTTGCAGCAGCGCATCATCGACCTCGGCGCCATCCAGGACGCGAACCGCACGGACTTCTCGGGACTGCGCGCCAAGGGCGGCAAGATTCTGATGGCGCACGGCATCCATGACGGTCTGGTGCCCAACCGGGAGTCGCAGCAGTTCGTGAGCCGCGTGCGTCAGACGATGGGCAGCGCGGCGGTCGCCGATTTCATGCGGTACTACGAAATCCCGGGCTACAACCACGCGGTGAGTACGCAATTCAACGCGGCCTGGGATTCGCTCACAACGCTCGAAAACTGGGTCGAGAAGGGTAGCGTACCGCCGCCCCAGGTCGTCGCCGACACGGCCGCCGTGGCGGGCCGCACACGTCCGCTCTGCGAGTACCCCTCCTGGCCACGCTACAACGGCAGTGGCGACGTGAACCTGGCCGCGAGCTTCACCTGCGTCACGCAGTAGCCTGAGCCACGCGGTGGCGCGCGCCTGAACCGGGCGCCACCGCGTCATCGCAAGAGGAGCAGAGAGGCGCCGCCGAACCAACGGCGCGCGTTTTTGCCACAAGCTGCTTCCTTCATTCCTTCTCGATAGCGGCCGCTCGCAGCAGGCTGCTTTTGGACGAGAGTGACAGTTCGCGGCAACGCCTGGAAGCAGCCCTTCGGACGCGAGGTCACCGTTCGATCAAGGTCAGCTTGCGGCGCTCTCCGGGAAGACCCGGTATCGGCCACTTGCGGTCATACAAGCGATCTGAAAATTGCGAGGCCGATGACCGGTTCCAAATTACAGCAGCCATTGCGCGACTACCGCGCGAACGCAACCATTCTCCTATGCGGTCGCTCACGGTATTTGTAGCCCGGATCGACATCAGAGACAGACGGTACGTCAGCAGTTCAACCGATCGAGATAGCGCTCTCGACCCACTGCCGACTTTGGCTGCGCTCAGTAGATAGCGATAAAGCAGACGCTGGCTGGCGCTGGCAGTCCAGATCGGATGTTGGCTGCCCGGCTGGTCAAGGCACGCTTGAAACCGTGCCGTCTGCGAGCGGGGCCATGTCGAAGGCGATGGCAACCTCGCGTGCCTGGGTCAGCTCGTCTCCTGCGCCAAGCCAGGCTTCAAAGACAGCCGGCGGATGTGCAGCCTAGACCGTCTTGCGCAACAGCGCCTCCACGCGCAAGTCAATGGCCGCGGGGTGAAACTTCTGCCCATGGCGCATCTTCCGTGCGTAGCCGGCCGCGACGGCGGCCCGCTGGAAATCGCCGCGTCCCCGGCCATTGGCTTCCAACTCAAACCGACGACAGTGGCTACGCGACTGGCTTCCTCAGTTGCATTTATTGAGAGGCCGGCTCCCCCTAACACGAGGGTTTGTTGCCGGTCCATTCTCATGCTACAAAGAACTCTGTCTGAGGGAGCGCCATGATGTCGAAACCAGTCCTGCATTCTTTCGCGTTGGCCTCTTTGGCGGCCGGGTTCCTGGGTAGCGCAGCAGCGGTGCCGATCAATCCGACCTTCAGTTGCCTTCCCGGCAATACTTCCTCAGCAGGTGGCGATGTCAGTTGGGGCGCCAACTTGAAGGTCTCACCCACTCTGACCTCCGACTTCTTCGACAACGGTGTCGACCCTGACATCACTTCGAAGCTCGACTGCAGTGGAGGCGTATTCTCAGAGACCGTTGCCGCTCGCAAGAAGGGCAAGGACCAGCAGGAATTCCTCGTGATCGTTTTGGAGCCGATCATGTTGGCGCGCTCCACTCCGGCCAACACCGACCACATCAACGTGAACTTCACCCAGGCACTGGGGGAAACGCTCGACGGCGTCCAGACCTATGACGCCTATTGGGATATCACTTTCGAATCTTTGCTGAGCAACTTTGACGGGAGATTCACCGCGCAGTCGAATTTCCTCGGGTTCAAACTGCAGACGACGCAGAAGTTCGAGGGCCTGTCTTCGTTCAACTACGACTACGAACAGAAGGAACTGGTTTTTTCAGCCGAGTTGCAGCAACGCGTCGGGACACTGAGTCTCACCAGCAGTCCGCACGAGGTTCCCGAGCCCTCGACCCTGACTTTGCTGGGCACGGGCACGGGCCTGTTGGGGGCGGTCGCATTGCGCCGCCGTCGGCGCGGCTGGTAGGCCAGCGCAGTTCACCGCGCGGACTCGACCGCGTACAACTAGGTCCGGTACCCCGGCAAGTTCAACCCCCCATCCCCCGCTGACCGGCTGGCGACGATTGGGCGGCTTCGTGGCCTGCCAGTGGCGCTACCCGAAATTGGCCGGCTGCTGGAACTGGGATGCGGGACGCCGGCGAACTGCTCGACGCGCTGGTGGCGACAACGCCGCCAGCCGAGCGAGAAAGCCTGACCTCGAATTCCGTGCAGCGGCGACCGCAGCTGCTGGTGGAAAATGCATTGCTGGTCGAGTAGCTCGCGCCAACCATGGTGACCGGCTTCACGGGTGTGGCCTCGTTCAG
>JANPNT010000245.1:0-2814 GCA_031427655.1 Burkholderiales bacterium | reverse complement strand
TATCTAAATTCTTCATTTCCACGCTGAAAGAAGCCCCCGCCGAAGCCGAAGTCATCAGCCACCAGCTGATGTTGCGTGCGGGCCTGATCAATCGACTCACCAGCGGCGTTTACACGAAGTGGTACGCCGCTTTCCCGAAGTCAAGAAGGCACGCTTGGTGGTCAGCGGCGAAATGGCCAACGACAGCATGGCGCTGCACGTGGAAGTGGTCGGAACACCCGACGGCTTGGCACTCAAGTTGGCAGACACCATCCGCGACGTCACCAAGCTGCGCGGCGACGTGCAACTTTGCGCTGTGGGCAGCCTGCCAAACGACGGCAAAGTGATCGAGGACGCGCGGCGGTATGCGTGAGGCGCGTGGGCGGATTGACGGCGGGCTCGGTCGAGTGTGGCAAGGCGTGAGGAGCCAACGCCCTCATGCTGTGAGTACCCAGAAATCGGTCGTCAGCCCCTCGCGCCTTGCCGCTGTCGGAGGGGTCCCACTGCGAGGGAGGAGGAGAGAAGTGAAAAATGACCCTTGCTGCCCTGGTCATACATCAACTTAGGTCATTCGACTTGCGCCATCGCGGTGCCCGCGCCCACTCCTGGAAGCAAGTCACGCCAGCGTTGTTTCAAGACGTCTGCGATGAGCTGAATTCCATAATTTCGATTTGCGTTTGACGTCGCTGTCAGGTTCAAAAATAAAGACCTGGCCAAAGCTTTCGTGGCCCCAGCTTTCGCTTACTGTCATTCGCTCACCCGCAAAACCCTTTCCTCGATATCCCTGACCTCACCTGCGTTCTGACACTATTGAAAATAGGAGGAGCCATGCCTGGAACGATCTTCATCAGCTACCGCCGCGCCGACGCGCAGGGCCACGCGCAGAATTTGCACCACCGGTTGGCAACTTGGTTTGACGAGCAGACGGAGCTGTTCTTCGACACCCAAAACCTCGAGAGCGGCCAAGATTTTCCGCAGCGGTTGGTAGACGGCATCGACGCCGCGGCCGTCGTCTTGGTGCTGATTGGGCCTGGCTGGCTGAGCGAACTCAACAAGCGCGCTGTGGATACCGGTGTGGACTTCGTCCGTCAGGAGGTGGAGCAGGTCTTGCGACGGCGCAAGCGCGGCGACCAGGTGCTGGTCATCCCCGCGCTGCTGGGCGGTGAGTCCATGCCTTCTCCGGAGGGGTTTGACGAGCCGCTGCGGCGTGCGCTGGCACCGCTGTGCGCCATAGATGCCCACGGTTTTTCAGGGGGGAAGCAGGACGATTGGGAGCACCAATTCAAGCGCTTGCGCGACCGGATTGCCGCGGCCCCCAACGCACCACGCGCGCACTACCGAGATCGTTCTGGCCAGCCCAGGCCGTGGCACGTGATAGAGCACGCGCTAGCGGCCAAGTTTCAAGACCCGAACCAGGTGCTGGGCTTGCTGCGCGCTCAATTGCAAGACGGCGGCGGCACCGCCGCTGTGGTCGTGGCGGGTGGTAGCAAAGCAGTTGCCTTGCACGGCATGGGCGGGATTGGTAAAACCCAGCTGGCCCTTGCCTACTGTCATGCTTACCGCGATTCCTATGCCGGCATCTGGTGGCTGCGTGCAGAAACCGCCCCAGGCTCGAAGGGTCACGCCAACGACTCCATCGACCCCCTGAAATCTCCCGCGTCCCGAGCCGACGACTCCCTGCTGCAACAGGACGCATTGGCCGCATGCGCCCCCGCTGGGGTGACCGTGCCGGATGGTGTGGCACCCAGCCAGGCTTTCAAGCAATGGCTGGGTGGGCAGACCTCGCCTTGGTTGCTGGTGTTCGACAACGCGGACTACCCTCAAGCACTGCGTCCGCATCTGCCAGGCCTGGGGCCGCACCACGTCATCATCACGTCGCGCCGACCCGATTGGGGTGGTCTGGCCCAGACGGTTGAGTTGACGACTTGGACACCCGAGCAGGGCGCGGACTTTTTGGTGCAGCGGTTGGGGGAGGGGGCCGCTGTTCGCGCGGACGCTGAAGCTCTGTCAGCGGCGCTGGGAGGCCTGCCTTTGGCGATGGAGCAAGCGGCCAGCTACCTCGAAGCGAATGGCGGCACGGTGGTGCACTACATGGAGTTGTGGCGTGGCGCAGCGGCTGAGCTGTTGAACAAACATAGCGCCAGCACCGGCTACGAACTGGCGGTGGGAGCGACTTTGTCGCTGGCCTTCAAGCACCTCAGCCCGGCCGCAAAACAGCTGTTGCGCGTGTGCGCGTTTGCAGCGCCTGAGCCGTTGCCGGAGCGATTTTTTATTGAAGGGCATGAGGTTCTAAAGGGCGAGCTGGCTGTAGCTGCTGCCAAACCACTTGCCTGGGACGAAGTGGTTGGAGAATTGTGGCGGTACGCGCTGGCCCGGCGTAGCTCGATCCCGTCGTTGGATCGACCATGGGAGGGCGGGAGACAAGCGGCTGGCGACGGCGCTACAGAACTGGCGCTGACCTTTCACCGCTTGACCCAACAGGTGGTGCAGCGTCAGTTGGCTGTTGTTCAGCAGGATGCGATTGCGTTGCTGATACTGATGAACCATGCTTGTCCGCTCGATGTCCACAATCACCGCGATTGGCGTTGCTTGCAAGCTCTGTTTCCGCACGCGGTGATGTTGAACGCAGCGGATGCGTCGGTGTTCGGGTGCAATGAAGCGACGACCGTGCAGCGCAGAGCCAAGCTATTGAGCCATGCTTCGGGTTTTTTGCAACTTGGATTGGCGCTGTACCCCCAAGCTCTCGCCCTGGAGGAACAAGCGCTGGCGCTTCACCGTCGGGTGCTGGGCGAAGATCACCCAGACACGTTGACGCTTAAGAGCAATTTGGCCAGC